>NZ_JBHJRC010000205.1:0-15441 GCF_042261735.1 Kitasatospora sp. NPDC056327
GCTGGGCGGGGGCCGCCGGGTGGACCTTCGACCGGGCGGCCCCTCGTGTCGCCACCGGATGCGGGGCGGCTCAGTCCCGCCGGGCCGGGGGCCACCCGGCGAGCCCGCCCGCCAGCAGGCCGAAACCCGCCGTGACCGCCTCCCCGGCCCGGGCCCGGACGGCGGCCACCGGTTCGCCGGCCACCACGCCCCGCCGGACCTCGGCCAGTGCCGCCCGGTGCGCGCCGGCCAGCGCCCCCGCCACCACCCGGGCGGACGGGTCGCCGGCCGGGGCGCCCGCCTCCTCGGCCAGGGCCGCCGCCAGGGCCTCCTCGGCCCGCTCGCCGAGGTCGAGCAGCCGGGCCCGCAGCGCGGGGCTGTCCTCGACGGTCCGCCAGAACGCCGCCGCCCGCGGGTCCAGCCCGTACGTCGGCTCGCCGGCGTCCAGCCCGGCCAGCAGTTCCGCCCGGACGGCGTCGACGGGGGAGTCGCCGGCCGGCCGCTCCCGCACCACCCGGGCGAGCCGGTCCACCACCTCGTCCTGCCGGTCGAAGAAGAGGTCCTCCTTCGTCGGGAAGTAGTTGAAGACCGTGGTGACGGCCACGCCGGCGGCCCGGGCGACGTCGGCCACCGTGACCCGCTCGAACCCGTGCTCGGTGAACAGCGCCGTCGCGGTGTCGGCGAGCAGGGCCCGGGTCCGCCGCTTCTTCTCCTCGCGAAGTCCCATGGGGGAATCATAGGGTCGCATCAAACTTGTAGTGACACCAGAAATTTCGGCTACGGTGGGGTCATGACCTTCACCTTCGGCATCTACCCCGGCGGTCTGCTCGGTGACGAGAGCCGTGTGATCACGCCCGTGCGCCCCGACGACCCGGAGCGGATCACCGCCGCACTGCGCGGACTCCAGGGCGCCGCACCCACCCTGCTGGTCCGCGCCTACCGCTCGTACCCCGGGGGACCGGCCACCCCACCGACCCCGGCCGACCCCGGGCAGTACGCGCGGGAGGGGCGCCGGCTCGACCTGGTCCTCCAGTTCCGCGCGGCGGACGGCCGGCTCGACGGATGGCCGGAATTCGTCCGCGGGACCGTGCGCCGTGAGGGGGCGCGGATCGGCACGCTGCAGATCTGCGAGGAGCCGAACGTCGACTCTCCGGTGCTCGACGGCTCCGTCCCGAACGTCCTGCGGGCCCTGGTCGAGGGGGTGGTCGCGGCCAAGGAGGAGGCGCTGGAGCTCGGCCTGGACCTCGCCGTCGGGTTCAACGCCGCCTTCGCCCCCGACCCGGCCGAACCGTTCTGGGCGGAACTCGGCGCCCTCGCCGGCGAGCGGTTCCACCGCGCGCTCGACTACGTCGGCCTGGACTTCTTCCCGGACGTCTTCCGGCCGCTCCCGGCCGGGCGGCTCGGCGAGGCGGTCACGGCGGTGCTCACCGGCTTCCGGCGGGAGACCGTCGTCCGGGCCGGCATCGGTCCGGGGGTCCCGGTGCGGGTCTGCGAACACGGCTGGCCCACCGGCCCCGGCCGCACGGAGCAGCGGCAGGCCGAGGTGGTCGAGGAGGTGGTCCGCACCGTGGCGGGCCTCGCCGGCGGACTCAACCTCACCGGCTACGGCCACTTCGGACTGCGTGACGCGGACAGCGCGGGGCCGGGGCCGTTCCACCGCTTCGGGCTGCTCCGGGACGACTACACGCCCAAACCGGCCTTCGCCGTGTACCGGAGGCTGGTCGGCGAGCTGACGGTGCCGTGACGCCGGCGGCCCCCGGGCCGCCTCCGCCCCCGCGGTCCCGCGCCCCGGCCGCCCCGGGGGCGGGGCCGCCCGGGGCCGCCGGGCGTGCCGTCCGGCCTCAGGTCACCTCGCCGCGCCGGGAGAAGCGCTCGTCCTGCCACTCGCCGCTCTCCAGCACCTGCGCGAGGTGTCGCGCGGCGTCCCACACCTCGGTGTGCGAGAGGTAGAGCGGGGTGAAGCCGAAGCGCATCAGGTCCGGCGCCCGGAAGTCCCCGATCACCCCGCGGGCGATCAGTGCCTGCACCACCGGGTAGCCGTCGGCGTGCCGCAGCGCCACCTGGCTGCCGCGCCGGGCGTGCTCGCGCGGGGTCACGACCTCGATCCCGTCCAGACCCTCCACCAGGCCGACGAACAGATCGGTCAGCGCCAGGCTCTTGGCCCGGACGGCGGCCCGGTCGGCCCGCTCCCAGACGTCCAGCGAGGCCTCCAGCGCGGCCTGGCCGAGCAGCGAGGGCGAACTGGTGAGGAAACGGCCGATGCCCGCCTTCGGCTCGTACCCCGGCTCGAAGGCGAACGGGCGGGCGTGCCCGAACCAGCCGCTCAGCGGCTGCCGGGGCCCGGCCGCCAGATGCCGCTCGGCGGCGTACAGGAAGGCCGGCGAGCCGGGGCCGCCGTTCAGGTACTTGTAGGTGCAGCCGACCGCGAAGTCCGCTCCGCTCGCGGAGAGTTCGACCGGCAGTGCGCCCACCGAGTGGCAGACGTCCCAGACCATCAGCGCCCCGGCGGCCCGCACCCGGGCGGTGATCCCGGGCATGTCCAGCAGTTCGCCGGTCCGGTAGTCGACGTGGGAGAGGACGACCGCGGCGACGTCCGCGTCCAGGTGCGCGTCCAGGGCGGCCGGGTCGATCAGCAGGCTGCGGGCGCCAGGGACCAGGCCGGTCACGCCCTCGGCGATGTAGAGGTCGGTCGGGAAGGCCGCGCGGTCGCCCAGCACGGTGGAACGGCCGGGGCGCAGCCGCAGCGCCGCCGCGAGCACCTTGAACAGGTTCACCGAGGTGGTGTCGCAGACCACCACCTCCTCGGGGGCGGCCCCGACCAGCGGGGCGATCCGCCGCCCCAGCCGGTACGGCTGCTCGAACCAGCCGGCGTCGTTCCAGCTGCGGATCAGCTCGTGGCCCCACTCCCGCTCGACCACCGCGCGCACCCGCTCCGGGGTGCGCACCGGCAGCGCGCCGAGCGAGTTGCCGTCCAGGTAGACCACCCCCGGCGGCAGGGCGAACTCCCCGCGGAACGCCGCCAGCGGGTCGGCGGCGTCCAGCGCCGCGCACTCCTCGCGCGTGATCATGCCCAGCCCTCTCCTCTGTCCCGGCCCGACCGGGCCCTCTCCTCGTTCGTGCTCCCGGCGGGGCGCGGTCCCGTGCGCCGGTACCGCTCCGCGGCCCGGGGGTTCACGTCCGGGCCCGGTCCGCCCTCACAGGCCGTCCCGGACCGCCCACAGCTCGGGGAAGACGTCCTGCTCGGCGGAGCGGCGCAGCCAGGTCAGGCCGCTGGAGCCGCCCGATCCCGGCTTGCCGCCCATCGCGCGCTTCACCGCCGCCAGATGGCGCTGGCGCCAGCGGGTCACCCGTTCGGCGACGTCCAGCAGCGCCTCGGCGAGCGGCAGCAGCCCGGCGTGCTCCGGTTCGGTGTAGACCCGCCGCCAGGCCGCCTCGACCGCCTCGTCCGCCCGGTGCCGCTGCTCGGAGACGGTGTCCGGCACGGCCAGGCCGTGCCGGGCCAGCAGCGCGAGCGCGTCGTCGTACAGGCCGGGGGAGCGCAGCGCCCCGGTGAGTCCGGCGAGCGCCTCGGGGCTGTCCCGGTACATGTTCAGCAGCGCGGCGTTCTTGTTGCCGAGCAGGAACTCCAGGTGCAGGAAGGCCGAGGACTGGAAGCCCGAGGCCTCGCCGAACAGCGAGCGGAAGGCGCCGAACTCCTGCGGGGTCAGCGTGGCCAGCAGGTCCCAGGACTCCACCAGCACGTCCTGGACGTGCGTGCCCCGGCGCAGCGCGGCCAGCGCGCCGGCCTGGTCGTCCTCGCGCAGCGCCTGCTGGGCGAGCGTCCACTCGTGGCGCAGCAGGCCGAAGAGCAGCTCCATCACCTGGGTGGTGACGATGAACGACAGCTCGGCCGGCACCTCGCTGAGCGGGTGCTGCAGGCTGTGCAGTTCGTCCAGCCGGGCGTAGCGCGCGTACGGGGTGCCGCGGCCCTGCTCCCCGGCCCGGCCGAACGACAGGTTGGGCCTCTCCACCGTGTCGTGCCCCATGCCCGATCCCTCCTGAAGTCGCCGGCGGCCCCGCCGCCGGGTGCCGGACCCCATTGTGCGGCGGCCGGGTCCCGCATTTGAATGGGCGGCGGGCACGGCAACCGCTCTTCCGCCTGTCGTACGCGAGGTGTTCTCCCGATCCTCCTCACGATCGCAAAGGAGCGGATTCCGGCCAACCGGAGCACACCCGAACCGCACCCGAACCGCACCCTCAGGAGCCACCGTGGACGCCGTCGACCGCCGCCTGTTGACCGAGCTGCAGACCGACGCGCGGCTCTCCTACAACGAACTCTCCCGCCGGGTGAGCCTGTCCGCACCCGCCGTGGCCGAACGGGTCCGCCGCCTGGAGGCCGACGGCGTGATCACCGGCTACCACGCCCACCTGGACCTCACCCGCTCCGGCCTGCCGATCACCGCCCTGGTGCAGATCCAGTGCTACGGGCCGCGCTGCGTGCTGCGCGACCCCGAGGTGGCCCGCTGGCCGGAGGTGCTGCAGTTGCACCGGGTGACCGGCGGCGCCTGCTGCGCCCTGCTGGTCGCCGTTCCCGCGATGGCCGATTTCGAGGCCCTCATCGACCGCCTCGGCGCCTACGGCCAGCCCGCCAGCTCGATGATCCTCTCCAGCCCCGTGCCCTGGCGGCCCGTCGTCGTGCCGTAGGGCGCCGGCCGGCCGGGGCCGGATCGGGCCGAGCGCGGGAGCGGGCCGACGCTATAGGTTCCTGCCCATGCCGAACGACCGTCACATCCTGCTGCTCCCGGGCAGCCTGCGCGCCGGGTCCGTCAACGAGACGGTGCTGCGCACCGCCGCCGCCGTGGCACTGGTCACCGAGGGCGTCGGGACCACGTACTTCACCGGGCTGGCCGGGCTGCCGCACTTCAACCCGGACCTGGACACCGACCCGCTGCCGGAACCCGTCACCGCGCTGCGGGCGGCGGTCGAGGCCGCCGACGCCCTGCTGATCTGTACGCCCGAGTACGCCGGGACGCTGCCGGGCGCCTTCAAGAACCTGCTGGACTGGACGGTCGGCGGCATCGAGATCGCGGACAAGCCGGCCGCCTGGATCAACGCCGCGGGGACCGGCCGGGGCCTGGGCGCGGAGGCGGCGCTGGGTACGGTGCTGCGCTACACCGGGGCGGCCGTGGTCGAGGCGGCGTGCGTGCGGCTCCCGCTGACGCGCGGGGACGTCGGCACGGACGGGCTGGTCACCGATCCGCTGGTGCGGGACCGGATCGGCGAGGCGCTGGTCCGGCTGGCCGCGGCCGTCTGAGCCGGCGGCCGGGGCGGGGCGTCGGCCGTCGGCCCCCTTCCGGGGCCGGGCCCGGCGGCTCGGTGCCCGGCGGCTCGGTGCCGGTCGGCTCAGTGCCCGTCGGCCATGTGCACGCCGAGCCCGTCCAGGCCGTTCAGGAACAGCTCGACGCCGACCGCCGCCAGCAGCAGGCCGAGCAGCCGGGCGACCACCTCCAGCGAGGTGCGGTGGGTGCGCAGCATCAGCGGGGCGAGCGCGGCCACGCAGACGAAGTTGATCGCCACCACGGCGACGTACGCGCCGGCCACGGTGGTCCGCCAGCCCCAGTCGTCCTTGGCGAGCGAGCCGACCAGCACCGCGCTGACCGCGAGCGGGCTCGCCAGGTAGGGCAGCAGCAGCTCGCGGATGCCGTCGATCATGGGATTGGACAGGTGCTCGTCGCCCTCGTCGGTGCCGGCGCCGAGGTGGACGCCGAAGACCAGCGCGACCGCGTAGACGAAGAAGATCAGCCCGCCGGCCAGTTGCAGCGACTGGTCGCTGATGTGGAACAGCGAGGTCACGAAGTCGGCGCTGTAGGCGAGGATCACGCCGATCACCGCCGAGACGAGGCTGCTCCACGCGGCGAGTCTGCGCAGCTCCCCGGCGGTGCGGGTGGTGGCCAGCCGGGCGAAGGACAGCATGACCTTCGGCGGGCCGACCACGGCGAAGAACGCGATGAAGGCGCTGCTCAGGTTGAAGACGAACATGGGCCAAGCATGGCCGCGCCGCCCGGTCCGGCCCGGATGCCACGCTTCGGACCGGTTTATTCCCCTTCGCTCCATTGTTCGCCCGAACGGCTGCCCCGGGTCGAGGCTCCCGGTGCTTTCCGCTGCCATGGAAGCCGGACCGCTCCGCCGTCCGGCGGAGGGCTCCGGCAAGGGACGCCCCGGAAAGGGACATCGACATGGCTCTGAACCGTAAGGACCTGGGCCTGCTGGCCCTGCGCGGCGCCGTCGGCGGGGTGCTGATCGCCCACGGCAGCCAGAAACTGTTCGGCTGGTTCGGGGGCGGCGGCCTGGACGGCACCACCCGGGCGATGGAGGCGATGGGCTTCCATCCGGCGCGCCAGAGCGCGGTGGCCGCGGGCCTCGGCGAGGCGGGCGGCGGTGCGGCGCTGCTGGTCGGGCTGGCCACCCCGGCGGCCGGCGCGGTGGTGGCCGGCACCATGGCGGGCGCGGTCGCGGTGCACGCCCCGGCGGGGTTCTTCGTGACGTCCGGCGGCTACGAGTACCCGGCGTTCCTCGGGGCGACCGGCCTGGCGCTGGGTGTGGCCGGGCCGGGGCGGTACTCGCTGGACCACCTGACCGGGCACGCCTTCAACCAGCCGTGGGTCGGCGTGCTGGCCTTCGTGGCGAGCGCGGCCTCGGCCTACGGGGTGGTGGCCCGGCGCCGGCACGCCGTCCGGCTGGCGGAGGAGCGTGCGGCGGTGCAGGCGGAGACCGAGGACGGGGCCGGGCTCTCCTGACCCGGGCCGTTCCGCGGGTGGGTGACGTGGCCGGCCGGCCCGGCCGACCTGCGCGGGTGGGTGGCGGCGGGTGGCGGCCGGGGGAGTCCCGTCGGCGCTCACCCGAACGCCCCAGCCCTGTTGGCGGGCGCCTCCCGGCCCCCGGAAGGTGGGCGGGGAGGCGCGCCGGGCATCCCGGCGCCGGCCGGATCCCGCCGGCCAGACCCGCCGGGCCGGACCCGCCGGCCAGAATCGAGGACCCCGATGGACCGCCAGCCGCCCCGTCGTCCCGTCACCGTCACGTCGCCGCGCCCGGCGCCGCCCCGGCCGACCGCCGCGGACCCGCGGGCCCCCGTCGTCCGGCGGCCGCGCCGCGCCGCGGCGGCGGTCCTGGGGGCCGCCCTGCTCGGCGGGGCCGCGCTGGCGGGCTGCTCGTCCGACGCCAACCCGGGCAGCGCGGTCTCCTCGGCCGCCGCGCAGGCCGGTTCGGGTATCGCCGGAGCCGCCTCGGCCGCGGCCTCGGCGGCGAGTTCGGCGCTCGCCTCGGCGGCGGGCGGGGTCTCCTCGGCCCTGGCCTCGGTGGCCTCGTCGGCACAGGCGGCGGCCTCCTCGGCGATCGCCGACGTCAAGGGCGGGCTGGACGCGAAGGGGGACGTCACGGCCGGGGCGGTGTCCATCGCGGACGGCAAGGCCGAGGTGACGCTGACCGTCACCAACCACGAGCAGGAGAGCAACCAGTACGTGGTCCAGGTCAACTTCACCGACGACAGCGGCAACGTGCTGGACGCCACCGCGGTGAAGGTCCCGGACCTCGCGGCCGGCCAGAGCACCGAGGTGAAGGCCCGCAGCAACCGGGACCTCACGGGCTCGGTGAAGGCGGTGATCGCCAACGCCGTCCGGTATTGACCGGACCCGTCCGGCGTCAAGCCGGTCGTCGTGTACCCGTCGCCCCCGCTGATCCGCAGGTCAGCGGGGGCGTCACGGCCTCCGGGGAACCTTAAGCGCGACTCAAGCGTCAACATCACCCCTTGACGGGCTAGTTGGTCTAGTCCATTTTAGTCCCCAGGTGCAGGGAGCCCCTGAGCCGGCGTCAGCGGTTCGCCGCTGACGCCGGTTCGGCTACTCCGGCGTCCGTCAAGGCATGCTCCGCTCGATTCCCCCATCCCTTCTGTCATGTTCCGGTCGTACGGCCCCACCCCGTACCTGCGTCCCGGGACACGGCGGAATCCCCCACAACCAGGAGTCACGCACCCATGCTCCGTTCACGCATCGAAAGGGCCGGGGCCCCGGTTCAGGAGGGCGGCCGTCGCAAGCGGTCCAAGAGCCTGACCGCGATCGCCGTCGGTACCACGGCCTCCCTGCTGCTCGGCGCGGGCCTCGCGCTCACCGGCGGCAGCACCGCCAACGCGGCCGAGGGCAACAGCACCGGCGCGCCCGCCACCAGCGGCGGCATCAAGGTCGCCTACTTCGACCAGTGGTCGATCTACTCGAACGCGTACTACCCGAAGACGATCCAGGACACCGGCGTCGCCGGGAAGCTGGACTACATGATCTACTCGTTCGCCAACATCCACCCCACCAACGGCACCTGTTTCCAGGCCACCAAGGCCGCGAGCCAGGACGAGAACAACCCCAACGCGGGTGACGGTGCGGCGGACGCGTTCGCGGACTACCAGAAGAGCTTCGGCCCGGACATCTCGGTCGACGGTGTCGGCGACGTCTGGAACCAGCCGATCGCGGGCAACTTCAACCAGCTCAAGAAGCTGAAGGCGAAGAACCCGAAGCTCAAGATCCTGATCTCGCTCGGTGGCTGGACCTACTCCAAGTTCTTCTCGTCGGCGGCTGCCACGGACGCCTCCCGCAAGAAGCTGGTCTCGTCCTGCATCGACATGTTCATCAAGGGCAACCTGCCCACCGAGGCCGGCTACGGCGGCCCGGCGTCGGCGGCCGGCATCTTCGACGGCATCGACATCGACTGGGAGTACCCGGGCGGCGGCGGCCACCTCGGCAACCAGGCGAGCCCGAACGACAAGCAGAACTTCACCCTGCTGCTGAAGGAGCTGCGCGAGCAGCTCGACGCGCAGGGCAGGACCGACAACAAGCAGTACTACACCGCGGCCGCGGTCGGTGCCGGTCAGGACAAGATCAAGAACGTCGAGACCGACAAGATCGGTCAGTACCTGACGTTCCTGGACGTCATGACCTACGACATGCACGGCGGCTGGGAGGCCAAGGGCCCGACCAACCACCAGGCCCCGATCTACTCCGGCCCGAACGACCCGATGACCCCGGTCCCGGGTGGCAACGGCAAGTACAACATCGACTCGGCCATCAAGGCCTACACCGTCGGTGACCCGCAGTACGGCATCGCGGGCGGCTTCCCCGCCAACAAGATCAACGTCGGCGTGCCGTTCTACTACCGCGGCTGGACCGGCGTGCCGAACGGCGGCAAGAACGGTCTGTTCCAGTCCGCCACCGCTCCCGCCCCGGGCGCCCCGCTCTCGGGCAGCGTCCCCGGCATCCAGATGTACAAGGAGCTCGCGGGCTTCGTCGACAACCCGTCGAAGACCTACTGGGACGACGCGGCCAAGGCGACGTACTTCTACGACGGCAACGTCTTCTGGTCCGGTGAGGACGCCCGCTCGATCCAGGCCAAGCTGGACTACGCGCACTGCAACGGCCTCGGCGGCTCCTTCGCCTTCTCGCTGTACGACCTCGGCACCAAGACGGCCCTGTTCGACAAGATGGTCGAGGCGACCAACGGCTCCGCCGCGAACTGCCCGGCCCCGCCGACCAGCACCCCGCCGACCACGCCGCCGACCACCCCGCCCACGACTCCGCCGACGACGCCGCCGACCACCCCGCCGACGACGCCGCCGACCACCCCGCCCACCACTCCGCCGACCACCCCGGCCGGTTGCGCGGGTGCCCCGAGCTGGGACACCAACACCACCTACGCCACCTCGACGAAGGTCTCCTGGAAGGGCCACTACTACACCAACAAGTGGTGGACCAAGGGCGAGGACCCGTCGCTGAGCGGCCAGTGGGGCGTCTGGACCGACAACGGTCCCTGCTGACGCGACACTGATCAGCCACTGATCGGATGAGGGCCTGACGGACCCTCGCACCGCACCCGCACGAAACGGTCCGGCCCGCCGGGGGAACCTCCCCCGGCGGGCCGGACTGCGTTGCCGCCGGTACCGTCCGGCCGGGCGCTACCGCCCGGCGGTGTCCGGCCGGCTCTCCTCGATCCGCCGCAGCATCCGGGCCAGCATCCCGGAGAGCACGGCGCGGTCCTCGCCGACGACGTCCTGGAGCAGCTCCTCCTCGAAGACGGCGGCCATCCGCATCGACTCCAGCCACTTGTCCCGGCCGGTCTCCGTCAGCTCGATGATCACCCGGACCCGGTTGGCCTCGTCCCGCTCCCGGGTGACCAGCCCCTCGGTGACCATCCGGTCGATCCGGTGGGTCATCGCGGCCGGGGTGAGCCCGAGCCGCTTGGCCAGCTCGCCCGGTCCGAGCCGGTACGGGCTGCCGGCGACCACCAGGGCCTTGAGCACCTCCCACTCGGCGGAGGTGATTCCGAGCACAGTCAGCTGCCGGTCGTAGGCGACGGTCATCCGCCGGGCGACCCGGGAGAGGGTCTGCACGATGGTCTCCACCTGCGGGTCGACGGTGGGGAACTCCCGCTGGTAGAGGGCCACCTGCTCGGCGATGCCCAGCTCGCGGGCGGTGGCCGGCGCGGGCTTCTCTGCAGTCATGCGGACCAGTCTCCCATGTGAGATGCACTCCTTAAGCCTTTGACTCCACACTCTTCTGGTGCTAAGACTTTAACGTCAAACTTTAGCTCTTAAGTCTTATGCTCTGAAGAGTACGGAATCAAACCTGACGAAGCCCCGACGGGGCGGAGTCCGCAGTGAAGGGGTGTGCACGGTGACCGGCACGGTGAAGCAGCAGGGGCAGCAGCGACGTGGGGCGGGCGGCCCGCTGCGCCGCGTCCAGATCGGAAACGCGCTCAGCGCGTTCGGCAGCGGTTTCACGATGCCGTACATGTTCGTCTACGTGGACCAGGTGCGCGGGCTGGGCTCGCTCGCCGCCGGGATGGTGTTCACCGTCTTCGCCCTGGCCGCGCTCGCCGTCCTGCCGTTCACCGGCCGCGGCATCGACCGGTACGGCCCGCGCCCGGTGCTGCTGGCCGGCGCCGCGCTGGCCGCCACCGGCGCGTTCGCCTTCGGGCACGCCACCGACACCCCGGCGCTGCTGGTCTCCTCGTTCCTGTTCGGCGCGGGCGTCACCACCTGCCAGCCGGCGCTCGCCACGATGATCGTCCGCTGCTCCACCGCGGCCACCCGCTCGCACGCCTTCGCCCTGCAGTTCACCCTGATCAACCTGGGCATGGGCATCGGCGCGCTGGTCGGCGGGCAGATCGTGGACGTCGCCGACCCGGCCAGCCTGACCCGGCTGTTCACCATCGAGGCCGCGACCTTCCTCGGCCTCGCCCTGGTGACCGGCACCGCGCGCCTCCCCGAGGCCGCGCCGGTGCTCGTCCAGGACCGCGCCGAGGGCCCGCAGGGTCTGCGCGCCCTGGTCGCCGACAAGGCGATGGTCCGGCTCAGCATCCTGGCCGGGCTGATCTTCTTCACCTGCTACGGCCAGTTCGAGTCCGGCGTCGCGGCCTTCGCCACCGACACCGTCGGCACCGCCCCGTCCACCCTGGGCATCGCCATCGGCGCCAACGCGCTGACCATCGTGGTGCTGCAGATGTTCATGGTGCGGATCACCGCCCGCCGCCGCCGCACCACGGCGATGGCCGCGGCCGGCGTGGTCTGGCTCGGCGCCTGGGCGATGGCCCTGGTCGCCGGCCTGATCCGGACCGAGGCGATGGCCGCCACGGTCGCGATCGTCTCGATCTACGCCCTGTTCGGCGTCGGCGAGTCGCTGCTCGCCCCGACCATGGGCCCGATCGTCGCGGACCTGGCCCCGGCCCGGCTGCTCGGCACCTACAACGCCGGGTACGCCCTGGTGAAGCAGGTCGCGATCGCGGTCGGCCCGGCGGTGGGCGTCCTGCTGGTCGGCTCCGGCACCTGGCCGCTCTACCTGGCGGCGATGGCCGGCAGCACCGTGCTGATCGTGGTGATGGCGCTGCGCCTGCGGCCGTACCTCACCGCCGCCCAGGACAACGCGCCCGCCGGCCCCGCCGGCGACGGGCAGGCCCCCGCGGCCCCGGTCCGCACCCCGGCCCGGCCGGTCCGCGAGCTCCGGGCCGTGGCCTAGCGGACCGCGCACGGGCGCCGGACGGATCACCTGGACGGCGCCCGTCGCGCTTGGATTCGCGTCCGGCGGCACATAGTGTCGGTGGCTGTTGACAAACCGGCCGGTACGGGCGGGACAGGCTAATCGGCGAGGCTACCGACACCATGACGCAAGCGGCACTCACCCACCCCCCGGCGGCCCCGGCCCCCGTCGCCCCGGCACCGGAGCGGCGGGGGCCGCTGCGATGGGGGCCGCCGCGCTGGGTGGCGGCGCGGGCGGGCTGGCTGGGGCCGATCGCCGTGGCACTGTTCGCCGGACTGCTGCGGTTCCGGGACCTCGGCCACCCCGACGCCTTCGTCTTCGACGAGACCTACTATCCCAAGGACGCCTGGTCCCTGCTGGAGCAGGGCTACGAGGGCAGCTGGCCGGAGCACGCGAACGAGCAGATCCTGGCCGTCCCGCAGCAGATCCCGCTCACCCCCGCCCCCGAGTTCATCGCCCACCCGCCGCTCGGCAAGTGGGTGATCGCCCTCGGCGAATGGGGCTTCGGCCTGCACCCCTTCGGCTGGCGTTTCATGACCGCGCTGCTCGGCACCGTCACCGTCCTGATGCTCGCCCGGATCGGCCGCCGGCTCTTCGGCTCCACCCTCATCGGCTGCACCGCCGCCCTGCTGATGGCCGTCGACGGCCTCCAGCTGGTGATGAGCCGGGTCGGCCTGCTCGACGGCGTCCAGATGTTCTTCGTGCTGGCCGCCTTCGGCGCGCTGCTGATCGACCGCGACCGTGCCCGCGCCCGGCTCGCCGCCGCCCTCCCCGACGGCGGCGACACCGTCCGGCTCGGCCTGCGGCCCTGGCGGATCACCGCCGGCCTCTGCCTGGGCGCCGCCGCCGGGGTCAAGTGGAACGGCGTCATGGTGCTCGCCGCCTTCGGCGTGCTCACCGTCCTGTGGGACCGCTCCGGCCGCCGGTGGGCCGGCGCCCGCCGCCCCTGGCGCTCGATGCTGCGCCTGGACGCGCTGCCCGCCTTCCTCTCCACGGTCGGCGCCGCCCTCGTCGTCTACGTCGGCGGCTGGGCCGGCTGGCTGTTCACCACCGGGGGCTTCGACCGGCAGTGGGCCGACGACCGCGCCGGGCTGTCCCCGGACAGCTTCCTCGGCGTCCCGCTGCCGCAGGTGTCGATGAGCTGGGTGCCCGCGCCGCTGCGCAGCCTCTGGCACTACCACTCGCAGATGTACGACTTCAACACCGGCCTGAGCAGCCCGCACACCTACCAGTCCAACCCGTTCAGCTGGCTGGTCCAGGGCCGGCCGGTCTCCATGTACTGGGAGCAGGTGCCGGCCGGCCAGCGCGGCTGCACCGCCTCCGGCGGCTGCGCGGCGCAGATCCTCGGCCTCGGCACCCCGCTGCTCTGGTGGACCGCCTGCTTCGCGCTGGTCTACCTGCTCTGGCGCTGGTTCTTCCGCCGGGACTGGCGCTCCGGCGCGGTGCTGTGCGGCGTGGCCGGCGTCTACCTGCCGTGGTTCCAGTACCAGGAGCGGACGGTCTTCTCGTTCTACATGGTGGTGCTGGTCCCGTTCCTCTGCCTGGCCGTGGCGCAGATGCTGGGCGCGATGCTCGGGCCCGAGGGCTGCCCGCCCGAACGGCGCCGCCTCGGGGCGGCCGGGGCCGGGCTGATCGTGCTGGCGATCGTGGCCTGCTTCGCCTTCTTCTACCCGCTGTACACGGCGGAGGTGATCCCGATGACGTCCTGGCAGGACCGGATGTGGTTCACCAGCTGGATCTGATCGGTGGTCCGGCTCGCCGCGGGCGACGGGCTGCTGCCGGTCACCCCGGGGCTGGGCGCGGTCACCGCGGCCCTGCTGCTGGCCGCCGTCGCGGTGGCCGGGTGGGGACGGCTCGGCCAGGGGCGCGCGGTGCTGCGGGCCGGGCTGCGCGCGGTGGTGCAGCTCGCCGCCGTCGCGCTGGTGATCACCTGGGTGGTCGGCTCGCGCTGGTGGTCGGCGCTCTTCGTGCTGCTGATGTTCACGGTCGCGGTGCGGACCGCGGGCCGGCGGATGGTGCCGGCCCCCGGCCGGGGGTGGGGCTGGGCGGCCGTGCCGATCGGGGCCGGGGTGCTGCCGGTGCTCGTGCTGCTGCTCGGCACCGGCCTGCTGCCGCCGAAGGGGCTGTCGGTGATCCCGGTCGCCGGCATCCTCATCGGCGGCGGGCTCACCGCCACCTCGCTCTCCGGCCGCCGCGCCCTGGACGAGCTGCGCCAGCGGCACGGCGAGGTCGAGGCGGCGCTGGCGCTCGGCTTCGAGGAGCGGGACGCCCGGATGGAGATCTGCCGGACCGCCGCCGCCACCTCGCTCGTCCCCGCGCTCGACCAGACCCGGACGGTGGGCCTGGTCACGCTCCCCGGCGCCTTCGTCGGCATGCTGCTGGGCGGGGCGTCGCCGGCGCAGGCGGGCGCGGTGCAGCTGTTCGTGCTGGTCGGGCTGCTGGCGGTGGAGTCGGTGGCGGTCGTGGTGGTGCTGGAGCTGGTCGGCCGGGGGCTGGTCCGCGCCGGGCGGCCCGGCGGGGTGATCGGGTAGGCTTGGCGCGTTGAAGGGGAGTAGCCCTCCACCGGACCGTCGACATACTGGCCCCACGGGGCCCGGCGCCCGGGGCACCGCGGTTGTTCGACGGGTGCCGGCGAGACCTTCGGCCGCAGTGCTGTGCGTGCGCGTCCCGACGCGTTCCGCGAATCACCCACCAGCGCTGTCGGGCCGGAGCGACCCCCTGACGGAGCTGCTGCGGTCGGGCAGCCCGAACCCCGAGGGACACCACCCCCGATGAGTCTGACCGTCGCCGCGATCACGTTCGGCATCGTCTTCCTGGCCGAACTGCCCGACAAGACCGCCCTGGCCAGTCTGATGCTCGGCACCAAGTACCGGGCGAGCTACGTCTTCGCCGGCATCGCCGCCGCCTTCGCCCTCCAGGTCGGCCTCGCGCTGGTCGCAGGCCACCTGCTCTCGCTGCTCCCGCACCGCTGGGTGGAGGGCGTCACCGGTGTGCTGTTCCTGGCCGGTGCGGCGATGCTGCTCTTCCACGGCGGGGACGACGACGAGGACGGGCACGCCGCCAAGGAGCCGTCCGCCAACAGCTTCTGGAAGGTCGCCGGGGCCAGCTTCGTGGTCGTGGCGATCGCCGAGTTCGGCGACCTGACCCAGATCATGACCGCCAACCTGGCCGCCAAGTACGCCGACCCGCTCTCGGTGGGCCTGGGCGCCTGGCTGGCGCTCTGCTCGGTCGCGGGGATCGCGATCCTCGGCGGGCAGAAGCTGCTCAAGCACGTGCCGATGAAGGTGATCATCCGGTTCGCGGCCGGTGTGATGGTGCTGATGGCCGCGTTCAGCATCTTCCAGGCGATCAAGGGCTGAGCAGGGCCGTCCCGGGGGCGGGGCAGGCGCAGGTGTGCGAGGTCGGCCTCGAC
>NZ_JBHJRC010000206.1:0-15378 GCF_042261735.1 Kitasatospora sp. NPDC056327
GCCGCAGCCACCCGCCCCTCCGCCGTACCGGTTCCGTCGTTCCGGCTACTCCTGCTTCTTGCGCCGGCTGCCGAAGACGATCTCGTCCCAGCTCGGCACGGTGGCCCGGCGACCGGGCCGGACGCCGTCCGCCTCGGCCTGCCGGTCGGTGGTGCCGACCAGCCGTTCCCGGTGCGGTGCGACCGCGCGCGGCATCAGGATGTCCGCGTACGCCGAGCCCGCGCCGACCGCCGGGGCGGCGGCCGCGGCCGGCTCCTCCGGCTCCCCGGCCACCTCGGCGGGCACCGGCTCGACGGTCGGCGGCGCGCCGACCGCGATGTCGCCGCGGAAGGCCGGCACGACGTCCAGCAGGCTGGTGAGCGAGTCGCGCTCGGCCGTCGCCTCCCGGGACTCCCGCACCTCGCGGGCCGACATGATCCGGTCCGCCGAGGGCCGGTCGATCATCGGACGCGGCGGACGCTCCTGGGGGAGCCGGGCGATCCGCGGGATGAACGGGAAGACCGACTCCTCCTCGCGCTCGACCGTTTCGCCGATCAGCGCGCGGGCCTCGTCGTCGTTCGGCTGGACCAGCCGGCGCGGCGGGTCGTACGTCCAGGCGGCGCTCCGGCCCTCGCCGTCGGCCCGGTAGGAGAGGATGACCTCCCAGGTGCCGTCGTCGCGCCGCCAGGAGTCCCAGCGCTCGGTCTCCTTCTCCGCGCCGCGCAGCGCCAGCCGCTCGGCCACCGCCTCGCCCAGCTGCGGCCCGGGGGCCTCGCCGTGCCGGCGGATCGCGGTCTTGCGGGCCCGCTCGGCCATGAAGGCGCGCTCGGCCAGCACGGGACCCTCGAAGCGGCGGACCCGGTCGACGGAGATGCCGGCCGCCTGCGCGACCTCCTCGGCGGAGGCACCGGCTCGTATCCGCGCCTGGATGTCCCGGGGGCGGAGGTGGCTCTCGACCTCGATCTCGATCTGGCCGAGGCGCGGCCGGTCACCACGGATGGCGGCGCGCAGCCGCTCATCGATGGGAAGGGTGTACTCCGTGCTGTCGGCAGCCTTGAGCACCAGCCGTGTGCCGTCGTTGCTGACGGCCACAACCCGCAGTTCGGGCACGGTTACCTCCCGGGTGGTGCCTGCCGACGTCACCTGCGTCGCTGCTCCCGTACTGAGTGTGGCCTGCCCGCTCGCGACTGGCCACAACCTTGCTGAGTTCCCCGGCGTGTCGGGCTTACGCCCGGCCACGCCGCTGTGGCACGGTTGCCTTTTTGCCACGCCATCCGTCGACGTCGCGCCTGGGTGTCCCGGCCGTCCTCGCACGCGCAGTGAACGCGACGGTCCGGGACGGGCGTCGCCGTGCGTGCCTGCACCATGGCTCTTCGTCAGACTGCCGGTTGAGGGGCAGTCGACAAGTCGACCCAAGGCTCGGGCTTTACGAACAGTACTCCATTCGTGGCATCCAAAGGGGCGGCTCGCCGCTCAAGTCTCCCGCGATTCACGGGAATCTCAAGAGCGCCCGACCCCAATGGCCGAGGACCGGCCGGTGAACGGTGATCATCTTCACATATATCTCTCTCGGAGAACCGCATTTTCGACCCTTGTGTCCTTCTTTGGGCAAGATGGAGTGACTTGTTCGAAGGACAGTCGTACTGATCACGAGGGATGTTGATGCCGCAGGTGAAGGCCGGCCGGGACGGAGCCGAGGAAGGTCGCAGGCGAATTGATCTGAGTGTGGCTCAGGTCGCCGCCAGTGCGCTGGCCACCGTGGTGGGGGCGCTGCTCGCGTCCGAACTCGGGGTGTACGGCACCATTCTCGGCGCGGCGGTGGTCAGCATCGGAGCGACCACCGGCGGCGCGGTGTTCCAGCACGTGTTCAGACGCACCGGCGAACAGCTGCGCGGCGCCGTCGACCGGGCCGGCGGGCCGGGGCGGCGGGCCAACGGGCTCCGGCAGGAGCCCGAACCGGCGGCCGGACCCGCCGCGGTCCCGCCGCCCCCGGCGCAGTGGAGCACCCCGCGGGTGGTCCGGGCGCGGCGGCGGTGGACCTGGAAGTCGTACACGGCCGTCTCGGTGCTGGTGTTCACGCTGGCGATGGTGCCGATCCTCGCCTTCGAACTGGCGACCGGTCAGCCGGTGTCGGCGACGGTCAAGGGCGAGTCGGGCACCGGCACCTCGATCGGCGGCCGGGTCGACCGGAAACCGACCGTCCCTCCGGGTGACGCGCCGTCCTCCGGGCCGGCCTCCGTGCCCGCGCCGCCGGCCGACCGGGACGGTGGCGCGTCCGGGCGGCCGAGCCCCGAGCCGGACCGGGACGGGAAGGGCGACGGGCCGGGGGCCGGTCCCTCGGCCGGGGCCGGGACGGGAACGGGGCCCTCCGCGACGCCCACGGCGCCCCCGTCCGCCCGCCCCACCGGCGAGCCGAGCGCCCCGGCCACCCCCTCCGCGCCCGCCGGTGACGGGACCGCCCCGGCGAAGCCCACCGGCGGCGCGACCCCGAAGCCCCCGGCACCGACCACCGCCGCCGAACCCCCGGCCGCCGGCCCCGCCCGGCAGGGTGAGGGCCAGGGGCAGGGTTAGCTGCCGAGCACCCGGCGCAGGTGGTCGTTGCCGAAGAGGCGGTCCGGGTCGAGCTCGTCGCGCAGCGCGGTGAAGTCCGCGAAGCGCGGGTAGACCCCGGCGAGGTACCCGGCGTCCCGGGTGTGCAGCTTGCCCCAGTGCGGTCGGCCGCCGTGCTCGGCCATCAGCCGCTCGACCGCCGTGAAGTACCCCTGTTCGGCGCTGCCGCGGTAGAGGTGGACGGCGATGTAGGCGGTGTCCCGGCCGTGCGCGGTGGAGAGCCAGACCTCGTCGGCGGGCGCGAACCGCACCTCGACCGGGAAGCTGATCCGCCAGTCGGACCGCTCGACCATGGCCCGCAGCTCGCGCAGCACCTCACCGGCCGCCGCCCGGGGCACCGCGTACTCCATTTCGGTGAAACGCACCTTGCGGGGGCTGGTGAACACCTTGTACGCGGTGTCGGTGTAGCTGCGGTCCGACCAGGCGCGGCTCGCCAGCGCGGCGATCGCGGGCACCGAGCCGGGGAACCGGCGGCCGACCCGGCAGGCGCCCTCCCAGACGGTGTTGGAGAGGAAGTCGTCCTCCAGCCACTCCTTGAACCGGGGCAGCGGCGCGGCCGGGCCCTGGCTGCGGTTGTTCCGCTTGGTGGAGCAGCGGTCGGTGTGCGGGAACCAGTAGAACTCGAAGTGCTCGTTGACCGCGGTGAGGTCGTCCAGCCGGTCCAGCACCTCGTCGAAGCGCATCGGCTGCTCGTGCGCGGTGAGCAGGAAGGCCGGTTCGACGGCGAGGGTGAGCGCGGTGATCACGCCGACCGCGCCGAGGCCGAGCCGGGCGGCCTCGAAGAGCCGGGGGTCCTCGGTGGGGGAGCAGCGCCGGATGCCGCCGTCGGCGAGCACGATCTCCAGGCCGCGGATCTGGGCGGCGAGCGAGCCGGAGTCCCGGCCGGTGCCGTGGGTGCCGGTGCTGGTGGCGCCGGCCACGGTCTGCACCTCGATGTCACCCATGTTGGTGAGCGAGAGGCCCGCGGCGGCGAGCGTCCGGTTGAGCCGGTGCAGCGGCAGGCCGGCCTCGACGGTGATCGTGCCGTTCTCCCGGTCGAGGCCGCGGACGGCGGTCAGGGCGTGGGGCCGGACGAGCACGCCGTCCCCGGCGGAGGCGATCGCGGTGAACGAGTGGCCGGCGCCGACCGCCTTGACGGTGCGGCCCTGGACGGCGGCGCGCCGGATCTCCCTGGCCAGTTCCTCCGCGGTGCCCGGGGTCACCACCCGGGCGGGAACGGTGCTCTGGTTGCCCGCCCAGTTGGTCCAGCGGGTGCGGGTCGCGGTTCTGGCCTGGGGCATCCCGGCGCCTCCTGCTCCGTGGCCGAACGGTGTCGGCTCACCTCGTTCCCTACCCGCGGGTAGGGCCACGGGTAGGGAGGAGGGTAAGTCAGGTCACCGTTCGAGGTCCACGGTTTCGGCCGACGGCACCGCGGGCGCGTCGGCGGTGAGTCCGGTGCGGAGCCGGCCGAGCCCGGCGACCGCGGCCACCACGCCGAAGAGCCCGGCTGCCAGCGGCACCCAGTAGCCGGTGGCGGCCCCGGCGGCGTCGACCACCCAGCCGCCGGCCGAGGAGCCGACCGCGACGCCCAGCGCCAGTCCGGTCGTGGTCCAGGTCATGCCCTCGGTCAGCTGGGCGGCCGGCACCAGCCGCTCGACCAGGGCCATCGCGGTGATCAGCGTGGGGGAGATGGCGATGCCCGCGATCAGCAGCGCGCCGCCGACCGCGGCCAGGCCGCCGATGCCGTTCACCGACTCGGCGAGCAGCAGCAGCGGCACCATGCTGACGGCCATGAACACCACCCCGCCGAGGAAGCGCACGGCCATCGAGCCGGTCAGCTTCAGGGTGCCGAAGACCACGCCGGCGAGACAGGAGCCGAGCGCCCAGAGCGCCAGGATCGGACCGGAGGTGGCGCCGTGTCCCTGCGCCTTGGCGTACGCGACGGTGACCACCTCGACCGATCCGAAGATCGCCCCGGTGGCCACGAAGGTCAGGATCAGCACCTGGAGGCCCGCGTTGAGGATCACCGGGCTGCCGGCCTGCCGGGCGGCCGGATGGACCGGCGGCTCGGTGGAGCGCTGGGCGGCGAACAGGGCCACGCCCACCGCCAGGAAGACCCCGGCGAGCAGCACGCCCGCCTCCGGGAATACCGCGGTGGCCAGCGTCACGGAGAGGATCGGGCCCACGATGAAGCAGATCTCGTCGACCACCGCCTCGAACGAGTACGCGGTGTGCAGCCTGGGGCTCTCGTCCCGGTAGAGGTGCGCCCAGCGCGCCCGCACCATCGCTCCGGTGCTCGGCATCACGCCCATGCCGGCCGCGAACACGAAGAGCGTCCAGACCGGTGCCTCCAGCCGGGCGCACAGCAGCAGGCCGACGGCGGCCGCCACGGTGAGCGCGGTGGCCGGCAGGACGATCCGGCGCTGCCCGTGCCGGTCCACCAGCCGGGACACCTGAGGTCCCAGGATCGCGGCCGACACCGCCATCGTGGCCGAGACCAGGCCGGCGACGCCGAATGATCCGCGCAGTTCGGAGAGCATGGTGACGATGCCGATCCCCGTCATGGAGATCGGCAGCCGGGATATGAACCCGGTGGAGGAGAAGGCCAGAGTGCCGGGGGAGGCGAAGATCTGGCGGTAGCTGGACAGCACTGGGGCTCCGCAGGGGGGTAAGGAACGTTGCTGGTATGGACAGCTTACGAACCTTGGCAATCAGTATTTTCCGGACACCGGGCGCGGGCCCGGCACCGGCCCCTCCGTTCGCAGTGGCAGGATCGGAGCCATGTCCGACGCGCGCAACACCCCCCTCGCCGGCGCCGCTCCGTACGACGCCCTGCTGCTGCTCTCCTTCGGCGGGCCGGAGGCCCCCGAGGAGGTCGTCCCGTTCCTGGAGAACGTCACCCGGGGGCGCGGCATCCCCAGGGAACGGCTCCGGGAGGTCGGCAGGCACTACTTCCTGTTCGGTGGCGTCAGCCCGATCAACGAGCAGAACCGCGAGCTGCTGGCCGCCCTGCGCAAGGACTTCGCGGAGCACGGCCTCGGCCTGCCGGTGTACTGGGGCAACCGGAACTGGGCGCCCTACCTGGTCGACACCCTGCGCGACATGGCCGCCGACGGCCACCGCCGGATCGCCGTCCTCGCCACCAGCGCCTACGCCGGGTACTCCGGCTGCCGCCAGTACCGGGAGAACCTCGCCGACGCGCTGGCCACCCTGGCCGCCGAGGGCCTGCCCGAGCTGCGGGTCGACAAGCTGCGCCACTTCCACAACCACCCCGGCTTCGTCGAGCCGATGATCGACGCCACCGTGGCCGCGCTGGGACGGCTGCCCGAGGAGGTCCGGGCCGGTGCCCGGCTGGCCTTCACCACCCATTCCATCCCGGACGGCATGGCCGAGACCTCCGGAGCCCCGGACGACCCGGCCCGCGGCCGCCCCGGCGGCGCCTACGTCGCCCAGCACCTGGAGGTGGCCCGGCTGGTCGCCGGGGCCGTCGCCGAGCGCACCGGCGTCGACGACCGGCCGTGGGAGCTGGTCTTCCAGAGCCGCAGCGGCGCTCCGCACGTCCCCTGGCTGGAACCCGACATCTGCGACCACCTGGAGGCCCAGCACGCCGACGGCGCCCCGGCCGTGGTGATGGTCCCGATCGGCTTCGTCTCCGACCACATGGAGGTCAAGTACGACCTGGACACCGAGGCGGCGGCCAGGGCTGCCGAACTCGGTCTGCCGGTCGCCCGGGCCGCCACCGTCGGCGCCGACCCCCGGTTCACCGCCGCCGTGCGCGAGCTCGTGCTGGAGCGGGCCGCCGTCGAGCGGGGCGAGCCGGTGACCCGCTGCGCCCTCGGCACGCTCGGCCCCGGTCACGACGTCTGTGCGGTGGCCTGCTGCCCCAACCCGCGCGCCCCGCGCCCGGCCGCCGCCGAGCGCTGAACCCCGCTTCCGTTCCCGTTCCGTTCCCCGGAGGAGAACCCGTGTCCAGCCCCGCCGTGCACAGCCCCGCCGCGCCCGATCCCGCCCTGCTCGACGAGCTGCTCGACGTGGCCCTGGACGCCGCCCGCCGGGCCGGGGCCCTGCTGCTCGACGGCCGGCCCGCCGACCTCGGCGTGGCCGGCACCAAGAGCAGCCCGGTCGACGTGGTCACCGAGATGGACCTCGCCTCCGAGAAGCTCGTCCTGGAGCTGATCACCGGGCGCCGGCCCGAGGACGGCTACCTGGGCGAGGAGGGCGCCGAGCGGCCCGGGACCAGCGGCGTGCGCTGGGTCGTCGACCCGCTCGACGGCACCGTCAACTACCTCTACGGCCTGCCGTCCTGGGCGGTCAGCGTGGCGGCCGAGCTGGACGGGCGCGCGGTGGTCGGTGTCGTGTACGCCCCGGCGCGCGGAGAGCTGTTCCACGCCGTCCTCGGCCGCGGGGCCGAGCGGGACGGCCTGCCGCTCTCGGCCCGCCCGGCGCCGCCCTGGGGCCAGGCACTGATCGGCACCGGCTTCGCCTACGTCCGCGAGGTCCGGGTCCGGCAGGCCGAGGTGGTGCTGGGCCTGATGCCCGAGGTGCGCGACATCCGCCGGGCCGGCGCCGCCGCCGTGGACCTCTGCGACGTCGCGGCCGGCCGGCTGGACGGCTACTACGAGCGCGGGCTGGCCCCCTGGGACCGGGCGGCCGGCTGCCTGATCGCGGCGGAGGCGGGCGCCCTGGTCGGCGGCCGTCCCGGTGCGGGGCCGGACGGCGCGCTCACCGTGGCCGCCGCCCCCGGCGTCTACGAGCCGCTCCAGGAACGGCTGGCCGCGCTGCGCGCCTGGGAGGACTGAGAGCCGCGCCGGGCCCGCCCGCGCCACGGCGGGCGGGCCCGTGGCGCTCGGTGCCGGAACGCACGAGTCCGGGTCCGTGCCCCCGGAACGCGGCACCCCGGTTCCTCCGGACGACGCGTTCCGGGCATGCGAAGAGCCCTGGCACACGGGGGATGCCAGGGCCTGGGATTTCGCACGGCCCCCGCAGGGCCGCTGGTGCCGGAGGTCCGGCGACGGGTCGGTGGAGGGTCAGGCGGCGGTGCGGTGGCGCTCCAGCACCGTGTCCACGCCGTGCTCGGCGGCGAGACGGCGCAGATCGTCCAGCTCGGACTGTTCCACCTCGGCGAGGAACTCGTCCCCGGCCTCGATCGCGCGGTGCAGGTCCTGCTCGGCATTGGCGATGCGCTGCAGGATTCCGGCGGTGAAGGCGTCCATACGGGCCCCCTTACTGTGTCGGACGTGCACGGTCGTGCGCCCCCCGCCCCGGGGCGACGGTGGCCAGCGGAAGCGTCCGATCCGGGCGGTGAAGAGCTCCGGTCGGGCGCGGAGACGGCCTTGGGCCGCTCCCGGTGACGCCCCAGCCCCAGGGCCGGCGCGGATGAACGCACGGCGGGTGGGTGCGATCGGCTCAGAAACCGGATCGCGGGTGTGCAGCTGTCCTCCCCGCCCCCGGGGCCGGGAAACCTCCCGGCGGAAGAAAGTTGCCCGCGTCACAGTCCAACCGGACTGTTCCCGGCACGAACCCCCGGGCCGGTGCGCCCGGCGCCGCCGCGGGCGGCCGGGCCCCCGGGGCAGCTTATCGCTGCTTTACCGCAGGACCAGGCAGGATGGAGGAACCGTCGGAGCCGTGCGTCCGCTTCCGGGGCCGGCCTGGAGAAGGGACAACAACCGTGCGGGTTCTCGTCGTCGAGGACGAGCAGCTGCTCGCCGAGGCCGTCGCCACCGGTCTGCGCCGCGAAGCGATGGCCGTCGACGTGGTCTACGACGGGGAGGCCGCGCTCCAGCGCATCGCGGTCAACGACTACGACGTGGTCGTGCTCGACCGCGACCTTCCGCTCGTCCACGGCGACGACGTCTGCCGCAGCGTCGTGGACCAGGGCCTGGCCACCCGGGTGATCATGCTGACCGCCTCCGGCGACATCAGCGACCGGGTCGAGGGCCTGGAGATCGGTGCGGACGACTACCTTCCGAAGCCGTTCGCCTTCAGCGAACTCGTCGCCCGGGTCCGCGCCCTGGGCCGCCGCGCGACCGTCCCGCTGCCCCCCGTCCTCGAACGGGCCGGCATCTCGCTCGACCCCGGCCGCCGCGAGGTCATCCGCGACGGCCGTCCCGTCCAGCTCGCCCCCAAGGAGTTCGCCGTCCTGGAGGTGCTGATGCGGGCCGGCGGCGCCGTCGTCTCCGCCGAGCAGCTGCTGGAGAAGGCCTGGGACGAGCACACCGACCCGTTCACCAACGTCGTCCGCGTCACCGTGATGACGCTGCGCCGCAAGCTCGGCGACCCGCCCGTGATCGTCACCGTCCCGGGTTCCGGCTACCGGATCTGACCGGACCCCGGGATCCCACCGGCGCCGCCACCGGCCGTCCGGATCCCGGCCCCCACCACGCGCCCGCCGCGGCGGACGCCCCGAGAGGACCATCATGACCACCCCGCCCCCGGCCGGCGGGCCCTCCGGCGCGCCCTCCGGCGGGCGCGCCGTGCCCGACCGGCCCGTGCCGCCCAAGCCGGCCCACCCGCCGCGCGCCCCCCGGCTGCACCACCCCTCGCACGACACCTACGTGCCCGGCGACGGCATGCTCGCCTGGCTGCCGTTCCGACCCACCATCCGGATCCGGCTCACCCTGCTCTACGGCGGGATGTTCCTGATGGCCGGCGTGGTGCTGCTGCTGCTGATGTACGTCTTCGTCCGGCAGGCCCTCCAGGACGTCGCGCCGCCGCCCTTCGACTTCGGCCCGAGCGGGGCCCGGGTGAACGGCGCCTGGATGAGCACCGAGCAGTTCAACCAGTACCTGACCGACAGCCACAACGCGAAGTCGAACGGGGCCCTGAACACCCTGCTCCGCAAGTCGCTCACGATGCTGGTCTTCCTCGCCGTGATCGCCTTCGCGGCCGGCTACGCGATGGCGGGCCGGGTGCTGCGCCCGCTCGGCCGGATCACCCGCACCGCCCGCGAGGTGGCCTCCTCGGACCTCCACCGGCGGATCGAGCTGGACGGCCCCGACGACGAGCTCAAGGAGCTCGCCGACACCTTCGACGACATGCTGGAGCGCCTCGACCGGTCCTTCGACTCCCAGCGCCGGTTCGTCGCCAACGCCTCGCACGAGCTGCGCACCCCGCTGGCGATCAACCGCACCCTGCTGGAGGTCCAGCTCTCCGACCCGCAGGCCTCGCCGGACCTCCAGCAGCTCGGCAAGACCCTGCTGGCCACCAACGAGCGCAGCGAGCAGCTGGTCGAGGGCCTGCTGCTGCTCGCCCGCAGCGACAACGAGCTGACCGACCGCCGCCCGGTGGAGTTCTCCGAGGTGGCCACCCGGGCCCTGGAACAGACCCGGGCGGAGGCGACCAGGCGCGAGGTGGACCTGCGCGCCTCGCTGCACCCGGCGCCGGTCTCCGGCAACGGCGTCCTGCTGGAGCGGATCGCGCTCAACCTGCTGCAGAACGCCGTCCGCTACAACGTCCCGGACGGCTGGGTCGAGATCACCACGGCCCCGGTGCCCGGCGGCGGCGAGCTGGTGGTCTCCAACACCGGCCCGGTGGTGCCCGGCTACGAGCTGGAGCACATCTTCGAGCCCTTCCGCCGGGTCAAGGGCGCCGACCGGACCCGCAGCGACAAGGGGGTCGGGCTCGGCCTCTCGATCGTCCGCTCGGTGGTCCGGGCGCACAACGGCACCATCGAGGCCACACCACGAGCCGGGGGAGGCCTCACGATGCGCGTGCGCATCCCGGGCGCGTAGCCGGAGCCCCGAGCACGCCGGGCGGCCCCGAGAGCCGTGGCGACCCCGCCACGGCCCTTCTCGGGGCCGCTGCGCCGTCCGGGTGAGCCAAGTCCGTGCGCCGACCATTCCCAGCCGCCCCCGCCAGGCCTGTCAAGACGACATAAGCCCTGGCCGGGGCGGCTTGTCTTTTCCGGCCCGAGCAACTTACGGTGTCGTAACCTACGCGACCGTAAGTGCGGTCCGTACGGACTCCGGCGTACCCGTTCAACGCGCCCGTCCCGCGCGTGCCCGTCCCCCAGGAGCCAGACCCGTGACCATCGCCCCCGTGCAGCGCAGCACCTCGCTCGGTTCGAGCGCCTGGACCGACGCGCGGCTGATCCTGGCCCTGGAAGAGGTCGTCGAGAAGGAGCTCAACCGGCACCTCAAGGTCGCCAAGGAGTGGATGCCCCACGAGTTCGTGCCGTGGAGCCGGGGCCGCGACTTCGACGGCGTGCTCGGCGGCGAGGCCTGGCAGTCCGCCGACTCCAAGGTGACCCCGCTCGGCCGCGTCTCGCTCGTGGTCAACCTGCTCACCGAGGACAACCTCCCGAGCTACCACCACGAGATCGCGACCATGTTCGGCCGCGAGGGCGCCTGGGGGGCCTGGGTGCACCGCTGGACCGCGGAGGAGGGCCGGCACGGGATAGCCATCCGCGACTACCTGCTCACCACCCGGGCCGTCGACCCGGTGGAGCTGGAGCGGGCCCGGATGGCCCACATGTCGGAGGGCTTCGAGTCCGACAACGCGCACAGCATGCTGCAGTCGGTCGCCTACGTGGCCTTCCAGGAGCTGGCCACCCGGATCTCGCACCGCAACACCGGTCACTTCGCCGGCTGCGAGCTCGCCGACCAGCTCCTGGCGAAGATCGCCAACGACGAGAACCTGCACATGATCTTCTACCGGAACCTGCTGAAGGCCGCCCTGGAGATCGCCCCCGACCAGGCCATGCGCGCCATCGCCGACGTGGTGACCGACTTCCGGATGCCCGGCCACGGGATCCCCGGCTTCGAGCGGGCCGCCGCCCAGATCGCCCTCGGCGGCGTCTACAACCTGCGCATCCACCACGACGACGTGCTGCAGCCGGTGCTGCGCCACCTCAAGGTGATGGACGTCCAGGGTCTCGGGCCGGAGGGCGCGCGCGCCCAGCAGGAGCTCGGCGTCTTCCTCGAAGGGCTGGACGCCCAGGCGGCCAAGTTCGAGGAGCGGCAGGCGGCCCTGCTGGCCCGCCGCGCGGCCCGGAAGCAGGCGTAGCCGCGGGCGCCGCCGCGGTGTCGTGGCGGCGTAGTGGCTTGGGCGGATTTTCCACGGTTTGCCCAGGGCGGGCTCGAACGTGACCAAGCTCACACCGTGTCGCTGCACGCTTCGGGCCGACCCCGGAGAGTGATCATGCCCCCGACCCCTCCGATCGCCGTCCGTGAGCAGGTAGGCGATCGGGGGTGGATCGGAGGATTGGCTCCCCGCCCAGGTGGGCAAGGGAATTGGCGAGTGCGTTGAGGGCCCTTGGTCACGCAGCGTGTCTGCCGGGCGGTCGTGCGAAGGCCGTCGCGATGGCCCTGCGTGAGGCCCCGAACGCCCGAGTGGATCACCCCAACGGACCCCCGGCTGAGTGTCGATTGAGTAACGGGGCTTGAAGTAAGGCAAAATCTCCGCCTCGGGTCGGGCACAAGACCGACCCCCCATGCGTTACGTGCGCTGGAGATACCGCACACACCGCACAACCCGGAGGGGGAGAGCGAAATATGGCTACCGACTACGACACCCCACGCAAGACCGATGACGAGCTCAACGAGGACAGCATCGAGGAGCTCAAGGCCCGCAGGAACGACAAGGGCGGCAGCTCGGTCGACGTCGACGAGTTCGAGGCCGCCGAGGGCATGGAGCTCCCCGGCGCGGACCTCTCGAACGAGGAGCTCTCCGTCCGGGTGCTGCCGCGGCAGGCCGACGAGTTCACCTGCATGAGCTGCTTCCTGGTCCACCACCGCAGCCAGCTGTACAGCGAGAAGAACGGCAACCCGATCTGCCGGGACTGCGGCGCCTGAGGACCAGGGCGGTCATGACTCGGGCCTCGCGGTGTCCGCGAGACCGGTGCGTCGCCCCTTCCGGCCCCGGGCAGCGGGGCCGGACGGCAGCTCCGGCGTCCGTCACGACGGACGCACCAGTCATACGTCGGATGGAGAGGCGTCTCCCGGAGACGCGGAGGGACGGTACCGCACAGGCGGTACCGTCCCTCTCCATTTGCTGTTCCGGTGGTCCTCCGGCCCGCCGGTCACCGCCGGGCCGGTCCCTCTCAGGCGCGGGCGCCGCGGCGGGCCTCGTCCAGGGCCTCCGCGAGCTTCATCGGCGAGCGGGTCGACAGATAGAGGTACGGCGTCGGGTCCGTCGGGTCGCTCACCTCGACCCGCAGCGCCGTCGGCACGTAGCTGCGCAGCAGCATGAAGGCGCGCGGGTCGGCCTTGGGGCCGCGCCAGGCGGCGGCCTCGGCCGGGCCGAGCGCGTGCGCGGCGCCGAGGGCGTCCACCGGGATCCGGGCCTGGCCCGCCACCAGGGAACCCTGGACCACCCGGATCCGGGCCGAGCCGTAACTGCTGATCGCGGCCGCCCCGGCGGCGATCCCGACCACCAGCCCGGCCAGCGCGCCCACCGCGCTGACGCGCAGCAGGATCAGGGCGAGGGTCAGGCCGATCACGACCGGGAACAGCCACCAGGAGCGCGGCGCGGTGAGGCGTTCGTCGTACATGCCCTCCATTGTGGGCGCCGTTACGCCGGCTACCGGACGCAACCCCCGCCCCCGGGCCCGCTACCGCTCGGTAGGGTGGGGCGCCGTGACCGGTTCGACTGCCCCCATCCCGCCCCTGACCCCCACCACGCCGCCGCCGGAGGCCGTCCTCCCGCCGCGCGCCCCCGAGGCCCCCGCTCCCGGCACCAGCCTGGGCTCCCACTACGAGCACTGCTTCGGCTGCGGCCCGCGGCACCCGTCCGGCCTGCGGATCGACGCGGTCGCCGGCGAGGGCCTGGAGGTCACCGCCGAGTTCACCGTCCGGGCGGAGCACCAGGGCGGTCCGGGCCTGGCCCACGGCGGCCTGCTGGCCACGGCCGTGGACGAGACCCTGGGCACGCTCAACTGGCTGCTGCACGTCCCCGCCGTCACCGGCCGGCTGGAGACCGACTTCCTCCGCCCGGTGCCGGTCGACTCCACCCTCCACCTGCGCGCCCGGATCACCGGTGTGCACGGGCGGAAGGTCTACAGCGCGGCCGAGGCCCGGATCGGCGGACCGGACGGACCGGTCGCGCTGCGCGCACAGGCACTGTTCGTCCAGGTGAAGCTGGAACACTTCACCAAGCACGGTCGTCCCGAGGACGTCGAGAAGGTGCTCGACGGCCCCGACCTGATGCAGCGAGCCCGAACCTTTGAGGTGAACCCTTGAGCAGCACCCCCCGCGAGCCCGTCGACGTCCTGATCCGGCGGATCGACCCCGAGCTCCCGCTGCCCGCCTACGCGCAGCCCGGCGACGCCGGCGCCGACCTGAGGACGACGGTCGACGCCGAGCTGGCCCCCGGCGAGCGGGCCGTCCTTCCCACCGGCATCGCCGTCGCGTTGCCCGACGGCTACGCCGCGTTCGTCCACCCCCGGTCCGGACTCGCAGCTCGTTGCGGCGTTGCTCTGGTGAACGCCCCAGGGACGGTCGATGCCGGGTACCGTGGAGAGATCAAGGTGATCGTCGTCAATCTGGACCCGCGCGAGGGTGTGAGCTTCCGCCGAGGGGACCGGATCGCCCAGCTGGTCATCCAGCAGGTCGAGAAGGCCCGCTTCCACGAGGTGGCGGAGCTGCCGGGGTCGGCACGCGCCGAGGGCGGGTTCGGGTCGACCGGCGGCCACGCCGCGGTCTAGGCTGCCCGCGGCCTCGCAGGAAGCCGAGCAGGTATTCGCATCGGTCTTGGACCGGGAAGGACAGTGACCGTGTTCCGTCGTCGCCAGAAGAGCGAGGACGCTGTCGAGCAGCTCGCCGACGACGCCATCAGCGCCGACGAGACGGCCGATGACGTCGAAGGTTCCGCCGAGAGCGAGAACGTGACCGAGCTGGACCCGGCGGACCGGGTCGGCCTGCCGCCGGCCCCGCGTCCGGACGGGCCGTGGGACTCCTCCGAGCTGGAGAACCCCGAGGAGGGCCGTGTGGACCTCGGGGGTCTGCTGGTCCCCGGTGTCGAGGGCATGGAGCTCCGGGTGGAGGTGGCGGGCGACGCGATCGTGGCCGCCACGCTGGTCCTCGGGAACAGCGCCATCCAGCTGCAGGCCTTCGCGGCCCCCAAGTCGGAGGGCATCTGGGGCGAGGTCCGAGAGGAGATCGCCGGTGGCATCACCTCTCAGGGGGGCGTCGTCGAGGAGGAGGAGGGCCCGCTGGGCTGGCACCTCCGCGCCCAGGTCCCGGTGCAGCTGCCGGACGGCACGCAGGGCGTGCAGCTGGTGCGCTTCGTCGGCTGCGACGGTCCGCGCTGGTTCCTCCGCGGCGTGATCTCCGGCCAGGCCGCCGTCCAGCCCGAGGTGGGCGGGATCCTGGAGCAGGTCTTCCGGCAGACGGTCGTCGTCCGCGGTGAGACCCCGATGGCGCCGCGCGACCCGATCGTGCTGAAGCTCCCCGAGGACGCGCAGATGGTCGCCGACGGCGGCGGCGCCGTCGCGGCCGCCGGCGAGGGCGACAACCGCTTCGGCGGCACCTCGCTGGACCCGTTCGCCCGTGGCCCGGAGATCACCGAGGTCCGCTGACCACGGCTTGAGCAGGCCGATCGCCCCTGCCCGGATCACCGGGCCGGGGCGATTTGCATGTGGCGGCCCCGTCCCCGTACAGTTCCGGAGTCGCCGCGGGAGAGCGGGGACAAGCGGAAAGCGAAGTCGGTTGAATGAAACTCCGGAAAACGGGGCGGAAAACATCTGATAAGCTGGAAACACGGAAGAACGAAGCGCCCAGAGGGCCGGTGTGAAAGCCGCCTGAAGGAAGTGTCCGTTCCTTGAGAACTCAACAGCGTGCCAAAAGTCAACGCCAGATATGTTGACATCCCCGG
>NZ_JBHJRC010000207.1:0-15338 GCF_042261735.1 Kitasatospora sp. NPDC056327
CCCCCCGGCCCCCCCCCCCCCCCCGTGCCCGGGGCCGGCGGCACACCCGCCGGGCCCGGGCCGCCCCGGAGCCGCCCCCGGCCGTCGGACCCGGGTGTCAGACCCGGGCGTCAGACCCGGGCCCGCTGGGTGAGCGCGATGCAGAGCAGCACCACCCCCGCCGTCACCGGGGCCGCGGCCGGCAGCTCCTCGCCGAGCAGCAGCACCGACCAGACCAGCGTCACCAGCGGCTGGGCCAGCTGGAGCTGGCTCGCCCTCGGCACCCCGATCAGCGCCATCCCCCGGTACCAGACCACGAAGCCGCCGAACTGCGAGACCGCGGCCGTGTACAGCAGCCCGGCCACCGCCTTCGCCCCGGACCCGCCGCCGAGCGGCACCGGCTCCGCGGGCAGTGCCAGCACCGTGGTCAGCGCGGTGACGGGCAAGGCGGCGACCACCGCCCAGCCGATCACCTGCCAGCCGGGCAGTTCCCGGGAGATCCGGCCGCCCTCCGCGTAGCCGGCCGCGCAGACCAGCAGCGCCGCGAACAGGAAGAGGTCCGCGGGGCCCGGCCGGCCGTGGCTCTGCACCAGCGTGAAGCCGAGCACCGCCACCGCGCCCGCCAGCGAGGCGCCCCAGAACAGCCGGGACGGACGGCGGCCCTCCCGGCGGGAGCGCAGCGCGGCGAAGCACGCGGTGGCCGGCGGCAGCAGACCGATGACGACGGCCGAGTGGGCGGTCGAGGAGGTCCGCAGGGCCAGGGTGGTGAGCAGCGGGAAGCCGAGCACGCAGCTGGCCGAGACCACCAGCAGGCCGGGCCAGTGACGGCGTTCGGGCAGCGGGACCCGGGCGGCCGCGAGGCAGAGCGCGGCGATCAGACCGGCCAGCAGACCGCGCAGACCGGTGGCCGTCCAGGGGCCGAACCCGGTCAGCGCCCAGGCCGTGGCGGGGAAGCTGAAGGAGAAGGCGAGGACGCCCAGGGCCGCCGTCACCGTGCCGGTCGCACGGCGGGACGCTCCGGACGGGCCGGCCGCCGGAGGGGCGGGTGTCGTAGCGGGCCGTGCCGCTACCGCCCCGGACCGGGTAGCGCTATCTTGTGCTCTCATGAACGAGCGTAGCAGTGTGGCCGAACTCGCGGACAGTCTGCGCCGCGAGGTCGAGCGCTACCCGGAGGGCCGGAAGCTGCCGTCGAGCCGGGCGCTGATGGAACGCCACCAGGTGAGCCCGGGCACGGTCTCCCGTGCCATCGCCGTGCTCGCGGCCGAGGGCCTGGTGGTCTCCCGCCCGGGCGCCGGGGTGTTCCGCGCGGCGCCGTTCGCGGGCGGCCCGGCGGCCCGCGGCGGCGCCGCCCCGCCCACCGCCGGACGCCCCGGCGACCTCTCCTGGCAGGAGCTCGCGCTCAGCGCCGACAGCGGCCCGCGCGACCTGCTGGCCGCCCCGGTGTTCGCCACCCTGCGCATACCGCCGCCCGGCGTCGTCGACCTCAACAGCGGCTACCCGCACGCCTCCCTGCTGCCCGAACGGCTGCTGGCCACCGCCCTCGGCCGGGCCGGACGGCGGCCGGGCGCCTGGGAGCGCCCGCCCACCGACGGCCTCACCGAGCTGCGCGGCTGGTTCGCCCGCGACATCGGCGGCCACGGCGGGCCGATCACCACCGGGGACGTCCTGATCACCTCCGGCGGGCAGGGCGGGCTCACCGTGGCCATGCGCTCGCTCGCCGCGCCCGGCTCGCCGGTGCTGGTGGAGTCGCCGACGTACTCGGGCATCCTCGCGGTCGTCCGGGCCGCCGGACTGCGCCCCGTGCCCGTGCCGGTCGACACCGACGGCGTCCGGACCGACCTGCTGGCCGACGCCTTCGAGGCCACCCGGGCGCGGGTCTTCGTCTGCCAGCCGCTCTTCCAGAACCCGACCGGGGCGGTGCTCTCCCCCGGGCGCCGGGCCGAGGTGCTCCGGATCGCCCGGGCGGCGGGCGCCTTCGTCGTCGAGGACGACTTCGCCCGGCTGCTCGTCCACGCGGACGCCCCCGCGCTGCCGCGCCCGCTGGCCGCCGACGACCCCGACGGGGTGGTGGTGCACCTGCGCTCGCTGACCAAGGCCGCCTCGCCCAATCTGCGGGTCGGCGCCCTCACCGCCCGCGGTCCGGCCCTCGCCCGGCTGCGGGCCACCCAGGTGGTGGACAGCTTCTTCGTGCCGCGGCCGCTGCAGGAGGCGACGCTGGAACTGGTCGCCGACCCGGGCTGGGCCCGCCACCTGCGCGCCCTCGGCACCGAGCTGCGCAACCGCCGCACCGCCGCCGTCGCGGCCCTGCACCGGGAGCTGCCCGGAGTCCTCGGCGACCACCGCCCCGGCGGCTACCACCTGTGGCTGCGGCTGCCGGACGGCGTCGACGACGGCGCGCTCACCGCCGCCGCCCTGCGCGCCGGCGTCCAGGTGACGCCCGGCCGCCCGTACCACGCCGCCGAACCGCCGGCCGCCCACCTCCGGCTCAGCTACGCCGCCGCCGAGAGCCCGGCCCGGGTGGTGGACGGCGTCCACCGGCTGCGGCTGGCCTTCGAGGACGTCGCCGGCTGACCCGGGGGCGGGCCGGCGGGGCCGGGCCTACCGCCCCTGGCCGGCCATCCGCTCCAGCCGGGCGATCCGCTCGGCCATCGGCGGGTGGGTGGAGAAGAGCCGCGCGCCGGCCTCGCCCGGCCGGAACGGACTGGCGATCATCATGTGGCTGGCGGTCTGGATCTGCGGCTCCGGCGGCAGCGGCAGCTGCCGGGTGCCGGCCTCCAGCTTGCGCAGCGCGCTCGCCAGGGCGAGCGGGTCGCCGGTGATCCGGGCACCGTCGGCGTCGGCCTGGTACTCGCGGGAACGGCTGACGGCCAGCTGGATCAGCGAGGCCGCGACCGGCCCGAGGATCATGATCGCGAGCATTCCGAACAGGCCCGGGCCGTCGTCGTCGTCACTGCGGCCGAACGGGATCAGCCAGGCGAAGTTCACCAGGAACATCACCACCGAGGCGAGCGCCCCGGCCACCGAGGAGATCAGGATGTCCCGGTTGTAGACGTGGCTCAGCTCGTGGCCGAGGACGCCGCGCAGCTCCCGCTCGTCCAGCAGCTGCAGGATGCCGTCGGTGCAGCAGACCGCGGCGTTGCGCGGGTTGCGGCCGGTGGCGAAGGCGTTCGGCGCCGGGGTCGGCGAGATGTAGAGGCGCGGCATCGGCTGACGCGCCCCGGTGGAGAGCTCCCGGACGATCCGGTAGAGCCGGGGTGCCTCGATCTCGCTCACCGGGCGGGCCCGCATGGCCCGCAGTGCGAGCTTGTCGCTGTTCCAGTACGCGTAGGCGTTGGTGCCGAGGGCGACCACCAGGGCGATCACGAAGCCCGTGCGGCCGAAGAAGCCGCCGATCACCAGGATCAGCGCCGAGAGGCCGCCGAGCAGGGCGGCGGTCCTCAGTCCGTTGTGCGGGCGGTGCACGGCTGGCCCTCCAATGGTGCGTGGGGAAGCCCTTTCTGCCTCGTCCCTCCTGCCCGCTCAACGGGTGGGGCCCGGGGCCTTGTTCCCTTGTGACCGGCGCGACACCCGGCCGGGTGACCGGCCGGCACCGCCCGCCACCTCGGCACGCACCCGCCGAGGGGCCGGAACGGGGGGGGTCAGAACAGCGAGCCGCCGACCACCTGGAGCACCAGCTGCGGGGCCACCGAGAGCACCACCGCGGCGGAGGCGGTGAGCCCCAGGGTGGCCGTCAGCGACACCGGCAGGCGCCGCTCGGGAGCCCGCTCCGCCCCCTGCTCCGGCGCGGGGGCGAACAGCCGGGCGGTCCAGAGCAGGTAGTAGTACAGCGCCACGACCACGTTGACGGCCATCACCACGGCCAGCCAGCCGAGCCCGGCGTCGACGGCGGCGCGGAACACCACCACCTTGCCGAACAGGCCGATCACGCCCGGCGGCAGTCCGGCCAGGCAGAGCAGGAAGAACGCCAGGGCCAGCGCCGTCCAGCGGCGCCGCGCGAACAGGCCGCGGAAGTCGTCCACGCTGGTCCCGGCCCGGCGGCCGACCGCCGCCACCACGCCGAAGGCGCCGAGGTTGACCACGCCGTAGATCAGCGCGTACGCGGCGGTGGCACCCAGCGGGTCGGCCGTGCCGGGCGCGTAGCCGGCCGCGGCCAGCGGCACCAGCAGGTACCCGGCCTGACCCACCGAGGACCAGGCCAGCAGCCGCACCGCGCTGTGCCGGGTGTCGAAGCGCTGGCGCAGCGCACCCGCGTTGCCGACCGCCATGGTGACGGCGGCCAGCACCGCGAGCACCAGGCCCCAGGTGTGCGCGTACGGGCGGAAGGCGATGGTGGTGACCAGCGCCAGGCCGGCCAGACCGGCCGCCTTGCCGACCACCGAGAGGTAGCCGGCCACCGGCAGCGGGGCGCCGGTGTAGGTGTCCGGCACCCAGAAGTGGAACGGGACGGCGGCGACCTTGAAGGCGAAGCCGGCCAGCGTGAGCACGGCGCCGGCCTCGGCCAGCGGCCGCAGCTGCGCCGGGGCCTGCTCCAGGCCGGTGGCGACGGCGCCCAGGTGCAGGCTGCCGCTCGCCGCGTAGACGAAGCCCACGCCGAGCAGCATCACGGCGGTCGCGGTGACCGAGGAGAGGAAGAACTTGAGCGCGGCCTCGGCGCCCCGGCCGTCCCGGCGCAGCGCGACCAGGGCGAAGGCGGGCAGCGAGGCGACCTCCAGGGCGACCACCAGGGTGGCGAGGTCCCGGGAGGCGGGCAGCAGGGCCGCGCCGGTGGCGCTGGAGAGCAGCAGGAACCAGTACTCGCCGCCGGGCAGCTTCTCGTCGTCCACGGTGTGGACGGAGAGCAGCGCGGCGATCAGCGCGCCGCCGAGCGCGAGCAGCTGGAAGACCAGGGCGAAGTGGTCGGCGACGTACGAGCAGCCGGCGTTGTCGGTGGCGCCTGTTACGTTCTGCGCACAGAAGGTGGCACGGGGTGATCCACCGGTGAGCGGGAGGAGCGCGGCGATGGCGAGGGCGAGTCCGGCGGCGGTGAGCCGGCCCAGCCACCTCTTGTGCCGCTCGGGCAGGAAGAGGTCGGTGACCAGCACGGCGAGGGCGGCCAGGGCGGCGATCAGCGGGGGCGCGATCGCCACCCAGTCCACGGACTGGATCAGGCTGCCCGGATTGGCAACGGCGAGGGAGGTCACAGTGGGCTGCCCCGTGGAGTGAGGTCCGAGTGCGGTACCGGTCGCGGTGCCGAGCATGATCAGCCACCCCCGAGGAGGTGCTTGACGGCGGGGTCGGAGAGGCCGAGCAGGAGCGCGGGCCAGAGGCCGGCGAGCAGGGTGAGGGCGACCAGCGGCGTCCAGCTGACGGCCTCGTACGGGCGCAGGTCGGCGAGCTCGGCCACCGCGGCCGGCTGCTTCGGGTCGCCCATGCAGACGCGCTTGACCACGATCAGCAGGTAGGCGGCGGTGAGGAGGGTGCCGAGACCGGCCAGGACCATGTAGGTGACGAACGCGGGCCGCGAGAGGCCCTCGGCCGGGTCGAACGCGCCGAACATGGCGAGCAGCTCGCCCCAGAAGCCGGCCAGTCCGGGCAGGCCCAGGCTGGCGACGGCGGCGAAGGCGAGCAGCGCGCCGATCCTCGGTGCCCGCCCGTACAGGGCGGCGCCGGTGGTGCCGGAGAGGGTGTCGAGGTCCGCCGTGCCGTAGCGGTCCTTGAGCGCGCCGACCAGGAAGAACAGCAGGCCGGTGATCAGACCGTGCGCGATGTTCGCGAACAGCGCGCCGTTGACCCCCACCGGGGTGAGGGAGGCGATGCCCAGCAGGACGAAGCCCATGTGGCCGACGGAGGAGTAGGCGATCAGGCGCTTGAGGTCGCCCTTGGCGCCGGGGCGGGCGAGCGCGAGGCAGGCCAGCGAGCCGTAGACGATGCCGACGGCGGCGAACGCGCCCAGGTAGGGGGCGAGCGTCGCGGTGCCGTCGGGGACCACCGGGAGGAGGACGCGGACCAGGCCGTAGGTGCCCATCTTCAGCAGCACGCCGGCGAGCAGCACCGAGCCGACGGTCGGGGCCGCCGTGTGCGCGTCCGGGAGCCAGCTGTGCAGCGGCCAGGCGGGGGCCTTGACGGCGAGCCCGACCATGATCGCCAGCGCGGCGATCACCTGGGTGGAGTGGCTCAGGCCGGAGCCGTGGGCGGCGGCGAGGGCCTGCATGTCGAAGGTGCCCGCCTTGCTGCCGACCAGCAGGAAGCCGAGCAGCATCACGGCCGAGCCGAGCAGCGTGTACAGGATGAACCGGTTGGCGGCCGGCACCTTCGCCCCGCTGCCCCAGCGGGCGATCAGGAAGTACATCGGGATCAGCACGATCTCGAAGGCCAGGAAGAAGAGCAGGAGGTCCAGCACCGCGAAGGTGGCGAGCATGCCCACGTCGAGGAGGAGGAACAGCCCGGTGAAGGACCGGGCCGACGGCACCCCCTCGCCGGACGGCAGCCGCCGCTCGGAGTAGACCGCGCAGAGGAAGGTGAGCAGCGAGGTCAGGACGAGCAGCGGCAGCGAGACGCCGTCCACCCCGAGGTGGAGGCGCACGCCGACGGCCGGGATCCAGGACACGTCGGTGGTGGCCTGCATCCGGGCGGGCTCGTCGTGGTCGAACCCGGCGGCCAGGGCGACGGCGAGCACCAGGCCGGCGCCGGTCACCACCGTGCCGAGGCGCAGCGCGCGCCGGTCGGCGGCGGCCGGGTCCGGCCCGAACACCGGGGCCAGGGTGAGCGCGGCACCGAGCAGCGGCAGCACCAGGAGGGCGATGAGGACCGCGTTCATCGGGGGCTCCTAGCGACAACCGTGACGGCGGGCGGGGAAGGGGGGAACGGCATCGGCTACACCGCCACCAGGACGACCAGCAGGACGACGGCGGCGAGCAGCGCGCTGAGGTAGGTCTGCGCGTTGCCGGTCTGGGCGAGCCGGACGGCCCGGCCGAGCAGGCCGGCCCCGGCCCCGCTGCCGCGCACGTAGGTCTCCACGACCTCGCGGTCGAGGAAGCGCACGAGCCGGGCGGCGGCCCCGACCGGGCGGACGAACAGCGCGGCGTAGAGCCGGTCGACGCCGAACCCGTGCCGGGCCGGCCCGAACAGCGGGCCGAGCAGGGCCCGCCCGGGGTCGGCGACGGCCGCTCCCGGGGCGTGCTCCCCGGCCTGCCCCGGCACCCGGGCGGTGGCCGAGCGCCAGGCCCCGTAGGCCAGCAGCGCACCGACCACGGCGAGGCCGGTGCCGATGACGGCGGTGACCGCGGAGGGCCGCAGCGAGCCGCCGTCCAGCAGCGCGGGCAGCCAGTCCGAGCGCAGGCCGGCGATGCCGAAGCCCATGGTCGGCACGGCCAGCACCCAGAGCGGCCAGCGCATCGCGGGCGGCTCGGCGACGGCCGGGTCGGCCTCGTCGGGCTCGGGCGAGTACGGCGCGCCGTACTCGTGGCCGTCGGCACCGGCGGTGACGGCGTCCGCGCCGGTGGCCCCGGCCGGGGCCACCGGCGTCACGGCGACGCCCGCCGGGCTGTGGAAGGCGAGCAGGAACAGCCGGGTCGCGTACGCCGCGGTGAGCAGCGCGGTCAGTCCGGCCGAGATCAGCACGATCCAGCCGGCCGCCTGCGGCACCGCCGAGGCGGGGCCGAGGCCGTTGGTCAGCGCCTCGCCGTTGGCGGCGTGCTCGGCGGCGGTCAGCACCGCCTCCTTGCTGAAGAATCCGGCGAACGGCGGCAGCCCGACCAGGGCGATCAGCGCGATGGCCATCGTCCAGTAGGCGTCCGGGACGCGCTTGCGCAGCCCGCGGATCCGGGACATCGCGGAGATCGAGTTGGTGTGCGCGGCGTGGATCACCACACCGGCCGCGAGGAACAGCAGCGCCTTGAACGCGCCGTGGCTGACCAGGTGGAAGACCGAGGCCTCCCGGTCGCCGGAGGCCAGCGCGCCGGCCATGTAACCGAGCTGGCCGACGGTCGAGTAGGCCAGCACCCGCTTGAGGTCGTCCTGGGCCAGCGCGCAGAGCGCCGAGCCGATCATCGTCACGGCGGCCATCACCGCCAGCACGACCAGGGCCGCGCCGGAGAGCAGGAAGACCGGCAGCAGCCGGGCCACCAGGTAGATGCCGGCCGCGACCATGGTGGCGGCGTGGATCAGCGCGGAGACCGGCGTCGGGCCGGCCATCGCGTCCGGCAGCCAGGTGTGCAGCGGGAACTGCGCGCTCTTGCCGGCCACGCCCGCGAGCAGCAGCAGCGCGACCAGCGTCGGGTGGCCGAGCCGCCCGTCGGTGGCGGCCCGGAGCACGTCCTCGATCCGGAAGCTCCCGGCGTCGGCGCCGAGCAGGAAGACGCCGAACAGGAACGGCACGTCGCCGAGCTTGGTGACCAGGAAGGCCTTCAGCGAGGCGGAGCGGGCGTCCGCGGTCTCCCAGTGGTGGCCGATCAGGAAGTACGAGCAGATGCCCATGACCTCCCAGCCGACCAGCAGCACGATCAGGTCTCCGGAGTAGACGACCAGGAACATCGCCGCCGTGAACAGCGAGACCAGCGCCGCGTAGGAGGGGTAGCGCGGGTCGTCCTTGAGGTACGCGGTCGAGTAGACCTGCACACAGGTGGCGACCAGGCCGACCAGCACCGAGATCAGCGAGCTGAAGCCGTCCAGGTGGATCGCGAGCGCGATGTCCGGGCCGCCGGTCGGGGTGAGCCGGGTGGCGGCGTCCAGCGCCTGGCCGGTGCCGAGCTGGATCGCGACGACCAGGGCGAGCACCGCCGAGACGGCGACCGGGACGATCGCCAGCGGCCGGGCCAGGCCGGGCGCGCGGCGGCCGGCGGCCAGGGTGGCCGCGGCGCCGAGCGCGGGCAGCGCGGGGACGAGGACGGGCAGGGCGAGGTTCATGCGGCGGCCCGGCCCTTCAGCGCCTCGGCTCCGGCCGGCGCCTCCGCGGTGTCCGCGGTGGACTCGGCCGGGTCGCCGAGCTCGGTGGCCCGGTCGAGGTCCGCGGTGCCCCGGGCACGGAACAGCAGCAGGACGATGGCGAGCCCGAGACCGATCTCGGCGGCGGCGACGGTGATGGTGAACAGGGTGAGCGCCTGGCCGGCGTGCAGCGAGTCGCGCAGCCAGGCGTCGAAGGCGACGAGGTTGAGGTTGACGGCGTTGAGCATCAGCTCGACGGACATCAGCACCAGGATGACGTTGCGCCGGGCGAGCACGCCGTAGACGCCGACGCTGAACAGCAGCACGGCGAGGACGACGGGGTAGGCGAGGTGCATCAGCCCTCCTGCTCGGGGGTGGTCGCAGCAGGAGCGGCGGGCGCGGGCGCGGCCTCCGGGGCGGTCCCGGGCTCCGGGGCGGCCTGGGGCGCGGTCGCGGCGACCGTCCCGTTGGAGCCCACCGGCCGGCCGGCGCGGATCCGCCCGGCCCGGGGCGCCGGCACCCGCCGCCGGTTGCCGCGCGACAGCACGATCGCGCCGACCAGCGCCGCCAGCAGCAGCACGGAGAGCGCCTCGAAGGGCAGCACCCAGGTCCGGAAGAGGCTCGCGCCGGTCACGGCCGCCGAGCCGCCGCCCGCACCGAGGTCGATCCAGGACGTCCGGAAGGCGTCCACGACCAGCGTGACCAGCGTCCCGGCCGAGGCCAGCGCCACCACCAGGGCGACCCAGCGGTTCCCGGAGTCGGCGTCGGGCGAGCGCCCGATCGGCGCCCTGGTGAGCATCAGTCCGAAGAGCACCAGGACGACCACCGAACCGAGGTAGATCAGCACCTGCACCCAGGCGATGAACTCGGCGGTGAGCAGCAGGAACTCCACCGCCAGCCCGCCGAGCGCGGCCACCAGCCAGAGCGCGGCGTGCACCAGCTGCCGGGTGGTGACGGCGACCACGGCCGAGCCGAGCACCGCGATGCCGACCAGCAGGAAGACGATCTCCACCCCGGTCGGGGAGAGGAAGGAGCGCGCGGCCGGATCCAGCGGTCCGGCGGCGGCGAGCAGCGCGGCGGTGCCGGTCACGCGTCACCACCGTCCTGCGCGGCCTGCGCCGCGGCGGCCAGCTTGTCCGCGGTCTTGCGCGCGGTGGCGATCTCCTTGGGCTCCTCGGCCGCCGGGTCCAGCGCCGGCGGCACCGGCACCGTCCACATCCACTCCCGCAGCCGGTCCCGCTCGTGGGTCAGCTCCAGGATGTCGGTCTCCGCGTACTCGAACTCCGGCGACCAGAACAGCGCGTCGAACGGGCACACCTCGATGCAGATCCCGCAGTACATGCAGAGCGAGAAGTCGATGGCGAACCGGTCCAGCACGTTGCGGGTGCGGGCGCGCGCGTTCGGGTCGGCGGCCGGCAGCGTCTCCTTGTGGGAGTCGATGTAGATGCACCAGTCCGGGCACTCGCGGGCGCAGAGCATGCAGACCGTGCAGTTCTCCTCCAGCAGCGCGATCACACCGCGCGAACGCGGCGGGAGGGCGGGCTGCACCTCGGGGTACTGCGCGGTGACGCTCTTGCGGGTCATCGTCCGCAGGGTGACGGCCAGGCCCTTCGCCAGGCCCGCACCGGGGAAACTCATGAGATCGCCACCTTGATGATGCCGGTGAGGGCCAGCTGGACGAGGGCGAGCGGGATCAGCACGGTCCACGCGAAGCGCATCAGCTGGTCCTCGCGCAGCCGGGGGTAGGTGACCCGCAGCCAGATCACCACGAAGGCCAGCGCGAAGGTCTTCAGCAGGGTCCACAGCCAGCCCAGCTGGTCCGGCAGCGGGCCGTGCCAGCCGCCGAGGAACAGCACCGCGGTCAGCGCGGAGACCACCAGGATGCCCACGTACTCGGAGAGCAGGAACAGCGCGAAGCGCAGACCGGTGTACTCGGTGTACGCGCCGAAGATGATCTCCGAGTCGGCGACCGGCATGTCGAACGGCGGGCGCTGCAGCTCGGCCAGGCCGGCCGTGAAGAACACGAAGCCGCCGATGAGCTGCCACGGGATCCAGTACCACTCCCAGGCGTCCATGATGCCGGGCAGCGAGAGCGTGCCGGCGGCCATCGCCACGGAGGCGGCGGCGAGCACCATCGGCAGCTCGTAGGACATCAGCTGCGCGGCCGTCCGCAGACCGCCGAGCAGCGAGAACTTGTTGGCCGAGGCCCAGCCGGCCATCAGCTTGCCGATCACGCCGACGCCCATGACGGCCAGCACGAAGAACAGGCCGGCGTCGACCGCCTGCCCGACGAAGCCGTTCGGGCCGACCGGGATCGCCAGCAGCACCAGCAGGTACGGCAGGAGCGAGACGGCGGGCGCGAGCTGGAAGATCCGGCGGTCCGCGCCGGCCGGGACGATGTCCTCCTTCTGCGCGAACTTCACCCCGTCCGCGATCAGCTGCGCCCAGCCGTGGAAGCCGCCGGCGTACATCGGGCCGAGCCGGCCCTGCATGTGCGCCATCACCTTGTGCTCGGTCTGGCCGATGACCAGGGGCAGGACGAGGAAGACGACGAGCGTGGCGACGCAGCGCAGCACCGTGTCGAACAGGTTCACGCGCCGTCTCCGTCCCGGCCGGCCGGTCCGGCCGGCTTCTCGGTCGTCTTCTCCTCCGCGGCGGGCGCCCCGTCGGCGGGCCCGGCGGGCTCCGCCGGCTCCGCCCCCTCGACGGGCTCCCCGGCCTTCGCGGACCCGACCGGCTCCGCACCCTCCGTGCCCTTCGCGGGGGCGTCGCCCTTCGCGGGCGCGTCGGCCTTCGCAGGCCCGTCGTGGGCCGGCACCGGGTTGTGCCACGGGGCGTCCGATGAGCGCGTCCGGGCCGCCGGCGCCGCCGCGGCCTCACCGGCCGCCCGGCTCGCCGAACCCTCGGAGACCGAACGCGTGCGCCTCGGGCGGTCGGCCCGCACCGCGGGCGTCTGCGCCGTCCCGGCCGCACCCCCGGCCACGGTGGTGGCGGCGTCGTCGCCGGGCGCCTGGCTCGCCGAACCCTCGGAGACCGACCTGGTCCGCCGCGGCCGGTCGGCCCGCACCGCGGCGCCCTCGGCCCCGGCAGCGGCTCCCGCCGCACCTGCACCCGCACCTGCGGCCGCCGCCCGCGGCGTCCGGGCCGCACCGCCCGCCCGGGCGGCACGCGCCGGCCGCTCGGCGACCGGCGGCAGGGTGCCCTTGAGCGGCCCCCACTCGTTCGGGTCCGGCACACCGGCCGGCTGCATCTTGCGCCGCGCCGGACCGTCGCCGTGGTCGGACTCGCCCGGCTCCTTGGCACCCGGCCAGGCCTTGGCGACCCGGGCCGCGAGCACGAACTCCTTGCGCAGCGGGTGCCCCTCGAAGCCGTCCGGCAGCAGCAGGGTGACCAGGTGCGGGTGCCCGGGGAAGTCGATGCCGAACATCTCGTGCGTCTCGCGCTCGTGCCAGGCGGCCCCGGCGTACACGGGGACGGCGGTCGGGAGCGCGGCCCCGGCGCGCGGCACCCGGGTGCGCAGCGCGAGGTGGCGCACGCCCGGGGCGTCGACGGCGGCGAGGTGGGCGACCACCGAGAAGCCGTCGGCGAGCTCGTCGACGGCGCTGAGCCAGTCGAAGAAGGTGAGGCCCAGGGTGTCCCGGGCGGCGGTGAGCGCCTCGGTCCAGTGCTCCGCGGGCACGTCGACGGTGATCAGCCCGTACGCCTCGGCGCCGGTCGCCCACTCCCCGACCGACGCCGCGTACTGCTCGGCCGTGGTCACGAGACCCCTCCCTCGGTGGCGCCGCCGGCACCGGAACCGGCACCGGGCCCGGGCACCGGCGGACGCCGCAGCGCCGCCGCGGGCGCGGTGTAGCGACCGGGCAGCGACTCGGCGGCGATCTTCTCCTGGAGCTTGAGGATGCCCTGGAGCAGCGCCTCCGGACGGGGCGGGCAGCCGGGCACGTAGACGTCGACCGGGATGATCTGGTCGACGCCCTTGGTGACGGAGTAGGAGTCCCAGTAGGGCCCGCCCGAGTTGGAGCAGGCGCCGAAGGAGATGACGTACTTCGGCTCGGGCATCTGCTCGTAGAGGCGCTTGACCGCCGGCGCCATCTTGTCGGTCACCGTCCCCGAGACGATCATCAGATCGGCCTGCCGGGGGCCCGGCGCGAAGGGGATCACGCCCATCCGGATGAAGTCGTGCTTGGCCATCGACGCCGCGATGAACTCGATCGCGCAGCAGGCCAGGCCGAAGTTGAAGCACCAGAGGCTGTACCGGCGGCCCCAGTTGAGGACGACCTTGACCGGATCGGGCGCGAGCCGGGCCAGCGGACCGATCGCGCGCCGCTCGACGGCCGCGCCGGGGCGCGACGGATCCGGCACGCCGAGCGGAACCGGACCGCCGGAGGCGCCGTGCCCGTGCGGGTGGGTGTGCGTCACGTCCATTCCAGAACGCCCTTCTTCCAGGCGTAGAGCAGTCCGACCGCGAGGAAGCCGATGAAGACGAACATCTCGACCAGCGTCCCGGCGCCGTACCCGGCGGAGGCGAACACGGTCGCCCACGGGAACAGGTAGATCGCGTCGACCGCGAAGATCACGTACAGGAAGGCGTAGACGTAGTAGCGGACCTGGGTGTGCGCCCAGTCCTCCCCCACCGGGTCCACGCCGCACTCGTAGGCGAGGAGTTTCTCGGGCGAGTACACCACCGGCCGCAGCAGACGGTTGGCGGTGAACGCCACCGTCACGAAGAGCACGCCCACGACGGCGAGCAGGCCCATCGCGGCGTACGCGTCGAAGTAGCCGCTGCCGGCCGCCGGGTCGGCCGCGACCGCAGCCGCCTGCTGCCCCACCATGCCCCTCGCCTCCACATCGGCCGCGGAATCCGCCCTCGGGGCGGTTCTACGACGTTCCTTTACACGTTCATAACCATCGCCAGTGCGTGAGTCTAAGTGCACGGCACGGGTGTCCCGCACCCTGCCCGATCCGCAAGACACCCGATGGACAACGGGCGGACACCCGGCGGGGGGCGGCGGTCACCCGCCGGACACCGGGGGGACCCGTGCCGGAGGTGGGGATAACCCCCGGCCGGGGAGACGTATCACCCCCATGGTCCCGCCCGGTCCCGACCGGCCAAGCTAGGAGCACAGCGCGACCGAGAGGGACGGTAGACCGAGATGAAGCCAAAGGACCGCGGGACCGGGGACGCGCCCGGCGAGCAGCCGCCGGTGCCCGACGGGCGCACCCCGCTGTACGGGGCGCGGATGTGGCGGCAGGTCGGGCGGCTGCTGCTGAACCTGCCGCTCGGGATCGGCGGCTTCGTCTTCACCGTCGTGACGCTGTCGGTCGGCCTCGCCCTGTCGGTCACGGTGATCGGCCTGCCGCTGCTGGCCGCCGGACTGGCCGGCTGCCGGGCGATGGGCGGCTTCGCCCGCGGCCGGGCCCGGTCCCTGTACGGCTCCGCCGTGCACGAGCCGGAGCCGGTGCAGCGCCGCCGGCCGGGCCTCACCGGCTTCGCGATCGCCCACCTGACCGACGCGCTCTCCTGGCGCTCGGCGCTGTACCACGTGCTGATGCTGCCCTGGGGCGTCCTGAGCTTCGGCCTCACCCTGGTCTTCGTCCTGGTCGGCTGGCCGGTCCTGCCGTGGGCGATCCGGGCCCAGTCGGCGGTGGACCGGATGCTGGTCGAGACCCTGCTCCACCCGGGGGCGCTCTCCGAGCGGGTCCGCGAACTGGAGGACGACCGCGGCACCGTGGTCGACACCGCCGCCGCCGACCTGCGCCGCATCGAGCGGGACCTGCACGACGGCGCCCAGGCCCGGCTGGTGGCACTGGCGATGGACCTCGGCATGGCGAAGGAGCGGCTGCGGGAGACCGAGACCCCGGACGACGTGGCGGCCGCCGCGAAGATGGTCGACAACGCCCACGGCGAGGTGAAGCTGGCCCTCCAGGAGCTGCGGGACCTCGCCCGGGGCATCCACCCGGCGGTGCTCACCGACCGCGGCCTGGACGCGGCGCTCTCCTCGGTGGCGGCGCGCTGCACGGTGCCGGAGGGGGTCAAGGTGCACGTCGACCTGAAGGCGGGCCCGGACGGCGGCTCCGAGCGCCCGGACTCGGCGGTCGAGGGCATCGCCTACTTCACGGTCAGCGAACTGCTGACCAACATCTCCAAGCACGCCGGCGCCCGCTCCGCGACGGTGGACGTCTGGCGGGCCGAGGACCACCTGATGCTGCTGGTCCAGGACAACGGCAAGGGCGGCGCGGCCCCCTACCCGGGCAGCGGCCTGGCCGGACTGGCCGAGCGGATCCGGGCCGTGGACGGGGTGTTCCTGGTGGAGAGCCCGCACGGCGGACCGACCACGGTGACCGTGGAACTGCCCTGGCGCACCCGCACCGCCCGCCGCTGACCCCCCTCCCCCGCCCCACGCCCCCGGACCCGGACGGCGGCCGGCCCGCGAACCCTTGCGCGGTGTGCCGGCCCC
>NZ_JBHJRC010000208.1:0-15029 GCF_042261735.1 Kitasatospora sp. NPDC056327
CCGCCCGGAGCGCCGGGCGGCCACCACCTGCCGTTTTGCCGCCGCCGTTCTGTCGGCGGGACCTGGTACTACTTGGGGCGATGAGCAGCACGCAGGGGAGTGACGAGGGCGCGGCGCCGGAGCAGCTGGCGTTCATCCGGGAGACCGTCCGCCGGGCCAAGCCGCGCACCTGGCGCGGCGCCAAGCGCGCCGAGCACCAGCCGGTCGCCCGGGTGGTCGTCGACAAGGGCCTGCTCACCATCGACAAGTTCTTCGACTACGAGGTGCCCGCCGCGATGGCGGAGGACGCGGTGCCGGGCGTCCGGGTCCGGGTGCGCTTCGGGGCGCGCGTGGTCAAGGGCCAGCGCGAGGGCGGGGAGCTGCACGACGGCTTCGTCGTCGCCCGGCTGGACAAGAGCGACTTCCCCGGCCCGCTCGCCCCGCTCGCCCAGGTGCTCTCGCCCGAGCCGGTGCTCACCCCGCAGCTGCTGCGGCTCTGCCGGACGGTGGCCGACCGGTACGCCGGCACCCTGGCCGACGTGCTGCAGCTGGCGGTGCCGCCCCGGCACGCCAAGGCGGAGGCCGAGCCCTCGCCGCCGCCCCGCCCCCGCCCGGCCGCGCCGGCGCCCGGTGGCTGGTCCCGCTACCCGGCCGGGCCGGACTTCCTGGACTCGCTGGCCGGCGGCGGCTCCCCCCGGGCGGTCTGGACCGCGCTGCCCGGCCCCGGCTGGCCGTACGAGATCGCCCGCGCCGTCGCCGCCACCCTGGCGAGCGGGCGCGGCGCGCTGGTGGTGCTGCCCGACGGCCGCTCGGTGGCCCGGGTCGACCGGGCGCTGACCGAGCTGCTCGGCGAGGGCCTGCACGCGGTGCTGGCCGCCGACCTCGGCCCGCGCGAGCGCTACCGGCGGTGGCTGCAGGTCAGCCGGGGCTCGGTGCACGCCGCCGTCGGGACCAGGGCGGCGATGTTCGCGCCGGTGCGCGACCTCGGGCTGGTCGTCGTCTGGTCCGACGGCGACTCCAGCCACAGCGACCCGCGCGCCCCGCACCCGCACGTGCGGGAGGTCGCCCTGCTGCGCGCCGCCGAGGAGGGCGCGGCCGTCCTGCTCGGCGGGCACGCCGTCACCGTGGAGGGCGCCCAGCTGGTGCGCACCGGGTGGGCCCGGGCCCTGGGCGCCGACCGGGAGACGGTCCGGCGGACCGCGCCGCGGGTTCGCACCGTCACCGACCAGGACCAGCACCGGGACGCCGCGGCGCAGGCCGCCCGGCTGCCCTCGGTCGGCTGGGAGGCGGCCCGGGAGGGCCTGGCGGCCGGCGGACCGGTGCTCATCCAGGTGCCCCGGCGCGGCTACGTCCCCCGGCTGGCCTGCGGACGCTGCCGCACGCCCGCCCGCTGCCGGCGCTGCGAGGGCCCGCTCGCCGCGGCCGGCCCGGACGCCCCGCTGCACTGCGGCTGGTGCGGCGAGCAGGAGCGGGACTGGCACTGCCCGGAGTGCGGCTCGTTCCGGCTGCGGGCCCAGGTGATCGGCGCCCGGCGGACGGCCGAGGAGCTGGGCAAGGCCTTCCCGCGCGTGCCGGTCCGCACCTCCGGGCGGGACTCGGTGCTGGTCACCGTGCCGGACGAGCCCGCGCTGGTGATCTCCACGCCCGGTGCCGAACCGGTGGTCGAGGGCGGCGGCGGGTACGCGGCCGCGCTGCTGCTGGACGGCTGGGCGCTGCTGAGCCGCCCCGACCTGCGGGCCGGCGAGGAGACGCTGCGGCTCTGGCTGGCCGCCGCCGCGCTGGTCCGGCCGGCCGAGCAGGGCGGGACGGTGGTGGTGGTCGCCGAGCCGACCGCCCGGCCGGTGCAGGCGCTGGTGCGCTGGGACCCGCTCGGGCACGCCGGACTGGAGCTGGATGAACGGGCCCAGCTGCACTTCCCGCCGGTGGCCCGGATGGCCTCGGTGGCGGGCAGCCCGGCGGCGGTGGCGGACCTGCTGAACCTGGTGCGGCTGCCGTCCGAGGCGGACGTGCTGGGGCCGGTTCCGGTGGCGGCGCTGCGCGGGGAGGAGCAGGAGCGGGCGCTGCTCCGGGTGCCGCCGGGGCAGGGTGCGGCGCTGGCGTCGGCGCTGAAGGCGGCGCAGATCGCACGGATCGCGCTGCGGACGCCGGAGGCGGTGAAGGTGCGGATCGACCCGACGGACATCGGCTGAGCGCCGGCCGCGGGGGAGGAGCACGGCAGGGGTCGGCGGGGCGCGGGGACCCTGCGGGGTGCGGGGGCCGTCCGGGCCGTGGGGCTCCTCGGGGCGCGGGGCGGGCCGGTGCGCGGCGGGGGGACCGGACGTCGGACGAGGGGCGCGGCGCCGGTACCCGCGGCCCTCGTCCGGCATCCGGGTGCTGCCTCAGCCGCGCAGCGGGACGCCGGGGCGCTCCAGGGCGGTGCGGTCGAGCGCGGTGCGGTCCAGGCCGCCCTGGCGGGCCGCCGGGACGGTCGCGGCCAGGCCGGTGGGGGCGGGGGAGCGGTCCCGCTCCACCGGGTGGGCCGGCGCGTGGGCGGCGGCGGGGGCGTGCGCGGGGGCGAGGGGCGCGGGGTTGTGGGACGTGGAGGCGTGGTCCGCCGGGTGGGACGTGGCGTGGGACGTGGGGTGCGGCGCGGGGTGGGCGGCCGGGTGCGGCGTGGTGTGCGCGGCCGCGGCGTGCGCCGCGGGGTGGCCGGACAGCTCCTCGGAACGGTCCGGCCGGGTCGGGTTCGGCACCGAGCCGGCCGCCGCCAGCAGCTCGCCGGCCGGCCGGCGCATCCCGTACCGGCGGTGCACCGCCTGCTTGGTGACCCCGAGGGCGGAACCCACCGAGTCCCAGGAGAAGCCCAGCGCGCGGTCGAACTCGACCGCCGCCGCCACCAGCGTCTCCACGCTCTCCCGCAGCTCCTGTGCCAGGCGCACCGTCGGCGCCGGGGCCCGCCCGTAGACCACGAAGCCCGCGGAGGTGCTCGGACGGCGCGGCCGGTAGACGTTGCCCAGCTGGGCGGTGAGCGTCCGCAGGGCGTCGACCTGTCGTCGCACCCGCTCGATGTCCCGCACCAGCAGGTGCAGGCTCGCCCGCGCCCGGGCGTCGTGGTTGATCTGCTCGGCCATGGCTTCGTGCCACCTTCCGTACGGTTCGGCTCGGCCGGAGCGCCCTTCCCGCGCGCTCCGGCTACGGTCAATCCCCCTTGACCAACGCCGGACCGCCGCCGGGGTCACGCTGGCAGGGCGAGCGGGATATGCCAGAACCCCTCGGGGCCGGATTGCATAGACTTGCCGACGGCCCGCGCGCACACCGCGGGCCCCGCCCGTTTGCCGACAGCCCGCACCCCGACGGACAGGAGCCCGCGACCGTGGCGATCCAGCCGATCCGCATCTTCGGAGACCCCGTCCTGCGCGCCACCGCCCGGCCCGTCACCACCTTCGACAAGGAGCTCCGGACCCTCGTCAAGGACCTCACCGACACCATGCTCGACGCCCCCGGCGCCGGCCTGGCGGCGCCCCAACTCGGCATCTCCCTGCGGGTGTTCACCTACCACGTGGACGGCGTCACCGGGCACCTGATCAACCCGGACCTGTCGCTCAGCGAGGAGGAGCAGGAGGGCCCCGAGGGCTGCCTCTCGCTGCCCGGCCTGCGCTACGACACCCGGCGCGCCCACGGTGTCGTCGCCCGGGGATTCAACATGTACGGCGACCCGGTCACCGTCGAGGGCACCCGGCTGCTCGCCCGCTGCATCCAGCACGAGACCGACCACCTCGACGGCATCATCTTCATCGACCGCCTCGACGGCGAGCAGCGCAAGGCCGCGCTCAAGGCCATCCGCGAGGCGGACTGGGGCTCCGGCCCGGCGCCGGTGGTCAAGGTCTCGCCGCACAGCACCTTCGGCGCGGCGCGCTGAGACCCGGCCGCACCGCCCGGGCCCGCGCCTCCCTGCACCGATCCGTTCCGCCCCGATTCCGGGCCCCGCTCCGCCCGTCACCGGGCTCCGCCCGGCCCGTCACCGCACCGCAGAAAGGCACTTGATGCGCCTCGTGTTCGCCGGCACCCCCGAGGTCGCCGTTCCCGCCCTGGACGCCCTGCTCGCCTCCGACCGGCACGAGGTCGTCGCGGTGGTCACCCGCCCCGACGCCCCCTCCGGCCGTGGCCGCAGGCTCGTCGCCAGCCCCGTCGCCCAGCGCGCCGAGGAGGCCGGGATCGAGGTCCTCAAGCCGGCGAAGCCGAGCGACCCCGACTTCGTCGCCCGCCTCACCGAGATCGCCCCCGACTGCTGCCCGGTCGTCGCCTACGGCGCCCTGCTGCGCCCCGGCACCCTGGAGATCCCGGTGCACGGGTGGGTCAACCTGCACTTCTCGCTGCTCCCCGCCTGGCGCGGCGCCGCCCCCGTCCAGCACGCGGTGATGGCCGGCGACGAGGTCACCGGCGCCTCCACCTTCCTCATCGAGCAGGGTCTGGACTCCGGCCCGGTCTACGGCGTGATCACCGAGGAGGTCCGTCCCGCGGACACCAGCGGCGACCTGCTCGACCGGCTCGCCCGCTCCGGCGCCCGGCTGCTCGCCGCCACCATGGACGGCATCGCCGACGGCTCCCTGCACGCCGTCCCGCAGCCCGCCGAGGGCATCACGCTCGCCCCGAAGATCACCGTCGAGGACGCCCGGATCGACTGGAGCGCCCCCGCCCTGCGGATCGACCGGGTGGTGCGCGGCTGCGCTCCCGCGCCCGGCGCCTGGACCTGGTTCCGCGGCGAGCGGCTCAAGGTCACCGGTCCGGTGCGGCTGCTGCCGGACTCCGCCGCACTGGCGCCCGGCGAGCTGGCCGTCGGCAAGAACAGCGTGCGGGTCGGCACCGGCAGTCACGAGGTCGAACTGGGCGAGGTGCGGCCCCAGGGCAAGAAGGCCATGCGGGCGGCGGACTGGGCGCGCGGCGCGCGCATCGAATCCGGCGAGCACCTGGGCGGGACCGCGGGGGAAAGTGCCGGGGACGCCCCCGGAGAGAGCTGATCCCGCTGTTTGGCGTTACTGTTCCGAGAGATCCAGAAGCAATTCCGCAATAACCCCCGCAGCACTTTCGAGGCACATCCCATGAGCACGCCCAGAAATACCCACGGTTCCTCCGCCGGCGCTTCCGGCGCCCCCGGATCGAAGCGCGCCCCGCGCCCGCACCGGCGCCCGAAGAAGGACCCCGCCCGGATCGTCGCCTTCCGCGCCCTGCGGGCCGTCGACGAGCGCGACGCCTACGCCAACCTCATCCTCCCCTCGCTGCTCCGCGAGGCGGAGCAGCAGGGCATGGACCGGCGCGACGCCGCCCTCGCCACCGAACTGGTCTACGGCACCCTCCGGCTCCAGGGCACCTACGACGCGATCATCGCCGCCTGCATCGACCGCCCGCTCGGCAAGGTCGACCCGCCGGTCCTCGACGTGCTCTCGCTCGGCGCCCACCAGCTCCTCACCACCCGCATCCCCAGCCACGCGGCCGTCTCGGCCACCGTCGAGCTGGCCCGGGTGGTCCTCGGCGACGGCAAGGCCAAGTTCGTCAACGCCGTCCTGCGCCGGATCAGCGCCCACGACCTGGAGACCTGGATCGGGCTGGTCGCCCCGCCGTACGACAAGGACGCCGAGGACCACCTCGCCGTCGTGCACTCCCACCCCCGCTGGGTGGTCGCCGCCCTCTGGGACTCGCTGGGCCGCTGGCAGCCCGACGATGCCGGGCGCGCCGCCATGGAGCGGCTGCTGCGCGCCGACAACGAGCGCCCCGAGGTCACCCTGGTGGCCCGCCCCGGCCGGGCCACCGTCGGCGAACTCGCCGACGCGCTGCCCGAGGCCGCGCCGGGCCGCTGGTCCCCGTTCGCGCTGCGGCTCGCCGAGGGCGGCGACCCGGGCGGGATCACCGCCGTGCAGGAGAACCGGGCCGGCGTCCAGGACGAGGGCAGCCAGCTGGTCGCCCTCGCGCTCGCCGCCGCGCCGCTGGACGGCCCGGACCGGCTCTGGCTGGACGGCTGCGCCGGCCCCGGAGGCAAGGCCGCGCTGCTCGCCGCGCTCGCCGCGGAGCGCGGCGCGGCGCTGGTCGCCAGCGAGAAGCAGCCGCACCGGGCCCGGCTGGTCGCCCGCGCGCTGGCCGGCAACCCCGGCCCGTACACGGTGATCGCCGCCGACGGCACCCGGCCGGCCTGGCAGGCCGGGTGCTTCGACCGGGTCCTCGTCGACGTGCCGTGCTCCGGCCTCGGCGCGCTGCGCCGGCGGCCGGAGGCCCGCTGGCGGCGCCGTCCGCAGGACGTCGCGGGCTTCGCGCCGCTCCAGCGGGACCTGCTGCGCTCGGCGATCGACGCCACCCGGGTGGGCGGCGTGGTCGGCTACGCGACCTGCTCGCCGCACCTCGCGGAGACCCGGGCGGTGGTCGACGACGTGCTGCGGGCCGAGGGCGGCCGGGTCGAGTGGATCGACGCCCGGCCGCTGATGCCCGGCGTGCCGGCGCTCGGCGACGGCCCGGACGTGCAGCTGTGGCCGCACCTGCACGGGACGGATGCGATGTACCTGGCGCTGCTGCGGCGGACGGCGTAGCGGGGCCGGTGGTGACGGGGCGGCCGGTGTCCCGGCTGCCGCGGGCCGGGGCCGGCCGGTGGTGGCGGCAGCCGGGGGCTGCGGCGCTTGTTGGGGTGTGCCGCGTGGTGGGGCGGGTCGGTCGGTGGCCCGGTGCTCCGGGTGGCGGGTGGCGGGTGGTGCGACCGTGCGGGTGGGGGGCCACCTGCGCCGGACGGCTGTGACGCAGCCGGTGCGGCCGCCGCGGGCCCGGGCGTTCGGCGTTGCCGAGGGGCCGGTGCCGGTGTGCGGGGCGGCGGGGCGGCTCTTGGTGGGCGGGCCGGTGTGATGGGGGCGGCCCGGGGCGTGGGGTTTGGTCCGCGCGCCCTGTCGGGCGCGGGGCCGGAGGCCGGGGCAGGCCGGCTCCGGGGTCGGCCGGGTGGCCGGGGCGGGACTTTCGCGGGCCCCGGTCCTGGGTGCCGCCGGCCCGGGCAGGCGGGTCGGCGGGCGGGAGTGCGGAGGCCGCGGTCGGCCGCCGTCAGCGGGCGGTCAGGGCCGGGCGGTTGGCCAGCAGGGGCGGTTCGAGGACGGGGCGGGTCGGGGTCGGGCGGGCGGCCCGGGCGCGGGCGGTGATGACGCCGCGGACCGTGTCGCGCAGCCAGCGGTGGCCCGCGTCCTGGTCGTTGCGGGGGTGCCAGGCCATGCTCAGGACCACGTCGGGGAGGTCGACCGGCAGCGGGAAGGTGGTCAGGCCGAGGGCCTCGGCCGCCGGCGTGCCGAGGCGGGCCGGGGCGAGGCCGACGAGGTCGCTGTCGCGGAGCAGGAAGAGCGCTGCCGGGTAGCTGGGCACGCTGGCCACCACCCGTCGGGAGAGGCCGAGTTGGGCCAGTCGCTGGTCGACGGGGCCGGGGCTCCGGCCGTGCCGGGAGACCGCCAGGTGGTCGGCGGCGGCGAACTCCTCGGCGGTCGGGGGCGTGCCCTTGGCGAGGGGGTGTCCGGCGCGGGCGATGCCGACCAGGCCGGTGGTGGTGAGCGGTTCGGTGCGGGTCTCGGGGTCGAGGTGGTCGGTGACGCCGACCTCCAGGTCGATCACGCCGTCGCGCATCGCGCTGGTTCCCTCCAGGTGATCGCCGAGGAAGCGCAGCGTCACGGCCGGGGCCTGCGTGCGGACCGTCTCCACCAGGCTCGCGCCGATGGTGGTCAGCAGGATGTCCCCGGTCTGCAGGGTGAACCTGCGGTTGAGCTCGGCCGGTTCGGCTGCGGCGTGGGGGATCAGCAGGGCCTGGCCCCGGCTGACCAGTGCGCGCACCTCCGTCCGGAGCTCCACCGCGCGTGGGGTGGGCACCAGTCCGCGGCCGGCCCGCACGAGGAGCGGATCGCCGAGGACCCGGCGCAGACGTCCGAGGGTGCGGCTCATCGCCGGGGCCGAGGTGTGCAGCCGTTCGGCGGCGCCGGTCACGCTGCCCTCCTCCAGTAGGGCGTCCAGGGCGACGAGCAGGTTGAGATCGAGGTCCGGCATGGGGTTCTCCGCTGGTGGTCGGTCGACAGGGTGGGGGTGGGTGGAGCTGTGGGGGCAAGCGGGTGACCAGAAGTGGAAGGACTACTGACCAGCATTTCACTGGAGTGCACATCGACTCGGCATCTACCGCCGAATGCGACAACTCCCCTTGGGTGTAAAGGATCTGACATGACGATTGACAATGACATGTTGGTGGTGGCCTGCCAAGGAGGCCGTGTGCTGACTTTCCTGTCGGCCGACGGCCTGCACCGCTCGGGGGAGCCGGCCGTTCCGCCCGAGCCGCACGAGCTCCTCTTCGACCGCGCCCGCCGTCTGCTCCACTGCACCATCACCTGTCGTTACGGCTTCTACGAGCGGCCCGGTGCGCGGGGCAGCGAGCTGCTGGTGGTCGACCCGGACCGCCGGGCGCCGGTGCGGACCGTCGACCTGGCGCCGGAGCACGCCCGCACGGCCTGGCCCTCGACGAGGCGCGCGGGCTGCTCGGGGTGAGCGTGGAGCGGGGCCCGGCCGGGGACGGGGCGGTGCTGCTGGTGGACCTGGCGACGTACGAGGCGGTCGGCCGGGTCGGGGCCGGCGCGCCGGGGCCGCACTGGTCGGTGTTCACGCCGGACGGCCGCAAGGGGTACACCGCGAACAAGGAGGCCGGGTTCCTGTCGGTGCTGGGCCCGGTCCCCCGCCGCGTCGGCCCGGGCCTGGCGGGGACCGTCCCGGTGCCGGGCAGCGAGGGCCTCGCGGTGACGCCGGACGGTCGCCATCTGGTGGTCGCCGCACCGAAGTTCGGCCTCGGTGGCAGCCCTGCCGCACCGCCCGCGCCGGCTGTGGTGGACGTGCGGACCGGCCGGGTGGTGCACACGACCGCGCTCGGGGCGCCGGCGGTTCCGGTCCATGTGACGGCGGGCGGACCGGTGCTCGCGGCGGAGGTCCGGCTGGGCGAGCCGGCGGCGGACGGTTCGCCCCGGCCGGTGGACGGCCTGCTGCGGATCTTCTCCCTCGACGGAGCTCGGGGCGGCCCGGCGGGTGCGGAGGGTTCGGACGACTCGGACGGTTCGGACGGCCGGGGTGGCTCGGACGGTCACGATGCCGTCGTGCTGCGGGAGTTGGGGGAGGTTCCGGTCGGCCGGGTGCCGTTGACCCTGCTCTCCTCGCCGGACGGCACGGTCGGTTACGTCGCCAACACGGCCTCGGACACGGTGACGGTGGTGGACCTGGTGGAGCGCCGGGTGCTGCGCGAGATCCACCTGGGCCCGGGAGCCGGGCCGCACGGGATGGCGTACGTGCCCGCGCTCGGGTGAGAGTGGGGTGGTGAGTCCTTCCTCGTACGAAGAACGGCAGCCGGCGGTCGCGTCCGGTCGGCTGGTGGCCTGCCTCTGGACCCGGCGCAACACCCGGGGGGCGGCGTACGTGCAGCGTGTGGTGCCGGACGGGTGCGTGGACGTGGTGTGGTCCGGCGCGCGGCTGGAGGTGGTCGGCCCGGACCGGGTTCCCCGCGGTGTTCCGGTGGGGGACGGGGCGGAGCTGGCCGGGGTGCGGTTCCGGCCCGGGACGGCGGGACTGCTGCTGGGGGCCGTGCCGGTACGGGAGTTCTGCGACCTCCAGGTGCCGCTGGCCGAGGTGATCGGTGCGGCGGCGGCGGAGCGGCTGGCGGAGCGGCTCGCCGGGGTGCGGGGGCCGCGGGAGGCCGCGGCCGAGCTGGACGCCTTCACGGCCGGGCTCGCGCCCGGGTGGACGCCGGACCGGGCGGTCGAGCGTGCGGTGGCCGTGCTGGGGCGGCCGGAGGCGGTCCGACTGCCGGAGCTGGCCTCCGGGTTGGGGCTCTCGGAGCGACAGCTGCGGCGCCGGGTGACCGATGCGGTCGGCTACCCGCCGAAGACCCTTCAGGCGGTGCTGCGGTTCCAGCGGGCGCTGGCCGGGGCGCGCTCGGGCGGCGGCGGTGAGGGCGGCGTCGGCGGGAGGCCGGGGCTCGCGGAGGTGGCGGTGCGGGCCGGGTACGCCGACCAGGCGCACCTCACCAGGGAGGTGCGCCGGTGGGCGGGGGTGCCGCCGACGGTGCTGCTCGGCCGGTCGGGCGGGCCGGGTCGGTCGGACCTGCCGGACCGGGCGGACGGCTGGTCGGGCGGCTGATGCGGGGGCCGGCGGTCCGGGGCCGGTTCGGTGGCCGGGGCCGCGCGGTGGGTCAGGCCGTCGGCACGTCGTACGCGGCGAGCGTGAGCAGCGCCTGGAGGGTCACGCCGGGGCGGGCCTCGGACTCCGTCGTCGCCGACCAGTGTGCCCAGGTGATCGGCCAGCCCCCGTCCGGCTGCTGGGCGGCGGCCAGGTGGTCCAGGCCGCGCGCCAGTTCGGCGTCGGTGAACCAGGTGCGGGCCAGGCTGTCGGGGCGGCGGGCGTAGTCGTGCGGCAGGTGGTGCTCGCCCGGCGCGTAGCCGGGGGCGGTCCTCGCCTCCTCGGGCCGCGCCGGGTCGAGCAGCACGATCCGCTGGTCGCGGACCAGCCCGCCGAGGCGCGCCGCCGCCCGGAGGGCCCACGCGGTGTCGGGGACGGCGTCGAGGAAGCGGACCGCCGCGCCCACCTCGTACGGGTGGGTCTCGCCGAGGTTCTCGACGGCGTCGCGGCAGAACGCGGTGGCGGCGGCGACCCACGGGTGCTCGACGCCCCGGCGCAGCAGCGGGGCGACGATCTGCCCGGTGGACAGCAGTGCGCCGGCCGGCTTCTCGTCGCCCCCGGGGACCGGCAGGAAGGGCGGGCGGGGATACGGGCGCAGGCTGGGCAGGACGACGGGCACGCCGCCGTCGGGCGCGGTGACGCCCGCCAGCCAGTCGCAGACGCCCCGGGCGCGGGCGTCGTCCAGGGCCCCGGCCTCCTCCAGCACGAGCAGGGCGGCCGGGACGGCGATGGGCTGGGCGGCGGGCCCGCGCACGTCCGGTTCGAGGCCGAAGGCGTAGCCGCCGTCGCCGGTGCGGTGGGCGTCCAGGGCGGCGAGGAGGCCGGTGGGGTCGTGCTCGCCCCCGAGGAGGAACGCGAAGCGGCGCTGTTCGAGGACGCGGCCGGATGTCCAGAGGAAGCGGGCCGCGGCGTCTAGCCGGGTCTCTGTGAGACGCGTGGTGCTGGTCATGGCTCGACGGTAGGCGGCCTGGGGGCGGGGGTCTTGAACGATTCGGACGCGGCCGGGGCGGTGTCGTGGCCGGCGTCGCGGCCCTCCCCGGGATCGCCCCTGGGATCGCCCCCGGGGGAGATCCCGGGGGAGGGCGCCGGCGGTGGGTGGACGGGGCCCGGGAGCGGCCGGGGTCGGTGGACCCGGAGCGGGCGCTGACCGGCGAGGACGATGCCGTGTTCGGCGAGGAGTCCACGGGTGCGTGGTGCGACCGGGAAGGCACGGGCGGGGCTGCGCACCGGCCGGACGTGCCCGGCGGGGCGGTCGTCCGGGGTGGCGAGGACCGGCGGGGCGGTTGCCGGGGGTGGCGACGCCCGGCGGGTCGGTCCACTCGGTCAGGCCCGGCGGGAGCGCGGCGCGCAGACGGGTGCCGTGCGCGGGCCCGTCGTCGAGCGGGACCGCGGCGCCTTCCAGGAGGGTCGGCCGACCACTGGCCTCCCGAGGGCGCGCACCCGTGCCGGGGTGGGCGCGAGCCGGATCCGTACGGCCGGGCCGTACTCCGCGCCGAGCGCGAGCGCCAGGTCGGGCAGGTCGGGTCGGCTGGGCAGCGGAAGGCGGGGTGGGTCGGGCGGAGCACCGGGCCGGTGGCGGTCCAGGTCCGTTCGAGCAGCCGGGGCAGTCGTCTGCGGTGGCGGGGAACAGCCGCCCGGCGGGGTCGGGGAGGGTGGGTACGGCGGCCGAGGGGGTGCCGGCCCTGGTGATGCCGGTGGTGCCGGCGCCGGGAGCGCGGCTTCGGCGGTGGGGCCGGTGCCGGAGGGCCCGGGGCCGGTGGCTCGTCACCGGGCCCCGGGGCGGGTTCAGACCTCGCGGGCCGCGGCGCGGCGCTGCCGCTTGCCCAGCGCGGCCTGGGAGAGGTCCTCGGCCTGGGAGCGGAGGTTCTTGTAGCCGTAGCCGCGCTCGTCGAGCCAGGCGCGGGCGGACCGTTCGGCGCGGTCGGTGGCGTCGAGGATGTCCTCCTCGGCCTCGCCGGAGTCCTGGTAGCGGAAGGTGAAGACGGCGCGGGCGTTCAGGTCGTAGCTGAGGTGGCCCTCGGGGGTGAACGCGGCGAAGAGGATGTCGTGCTCGGCGGCGCGGGACCGCAGCTCGGTCTCCTGCTCGGGGGTCAGGCCGTCGAAGACGCCGCGGACGGTGACGCGGAAGGTGCGGGTGGTCATCCCGCGAGCCTATGCGGGGCCGCGGCGGGCGGGCGAAGGGTTTTCGGGCGCGGGTCCGGGCCCCGCGAGGACGGTCGCGGGCCGGTCGCGGGGCCGGGCGTGCGGTGGGGGCGGGAGCGTGCGGGACGCCTGCCCGCGCCCCCGGCCCCGCTGCCCGGGCCGGCGTTCCGGCCGGCTACCGCCCGGTTGCCGCGCTGCTCCCGCCGGGGCCGCTCCCGTCGGGGCCGCTCCCGGCGGTCGGGCGGCCCGACCGGACGCAGCTGTAGGGGAGCGGGGGGAAGCCGTTGAACCCCCGTGTGGTGTAGGCGCTGGCGTAGGCGCCGCAGGAGAGGATCCACACCGGGTCGCCCGAGGCGGCGTCCAGGGGGACGGCGACGCCGGCGCCCTCGTCGGCGTAGGCGTCGTCGCTGTCGCAGGTGGGTCCGGCGATCACGGCGGGCACGGTCGCGGCGCCGGCCCGGCCGGGGAACTCCAGCGGGTAGCGCAGCTCGTCCATCTCGTACAGGCCGTTGAACTTGCCGCAGCTCAGGAAGAGCCAGTGCACGAGTTCGCCGTCGAGCTGCCGGCGGTCCGTCAGCCGGATGACGTGGGCCCGGATGGCGCCGTGGTCGGCGACCAGGTGGCGGCCCGGTTCCATCAGGAACTCCAGCGGCCCGGCGGAGACCTCGCGCAGCCGCTGCATGCCCTCGCGGATCACCGCGAACATCTTGTCGAGCGGCGGGCGGAGCGGTCGCCCGCCGCGGTCCAGGACGCCCAGGGCGGGCAGGCCGCCGCCGAGGTTGACGTGGTCCAGCAGGATGCCGCGCCGGTTGGTCTCCTCGATCACCCCGGCGAGTGCCTCCAGCGCCTGCTGCCAGGCCTCGGAGGTGAGTTGCTGAGAGCCGACGTGCACGGACAGGCCGGCCGGGACCAGCCCGGCGTCCCGCGCGGCCGCCAGCACCCGCACGGCGTTCTCGGGCGAGCAGCCGAACTTGCGGCTCAGCCCCCACAGCGCGCCCTCGCCGGTGGTGGCGAGCCGGCAGAACACCCGTGCGCCGGGCGCGTGTTCGGCGATCGCGGCGACGTCGGCCAGGCTGTCGGTGGCGAAGTCGCGCACGCCCAGCCGGTAGGCCTCGGCGATCTGCCGGTCCGACTTGATGGTGTTGCCGTAGTGGATCCGGGCGACCGGCACGCCGGTGCGCAGGGCCTGGGCGATCTCCTGGGGCCCGGCCGCGTCGAAGCCCGCGCCGCGGGCGGCCAGGCAGTCGAGCACCTCGTCCACCGGGCAGGCCTTCATCGCGAACCGGACGTCGATGCCGGGCAGTTCGTCCAGCAGGGCGTCGTACTGGGCCTCGATGCCGTCGAGGTCGTAGACGATCCGGTCGCCCCCGGTGGCGGCCAGGGCGGTGCGCAGGCGTCGGTAGTCAGGCACGGTCGGCGCCCCTCGCGGCGCTCGGCCGGGTGCCTCCCGGGAGGGCGGCGGTCGCCGTGGCGGGCCGGGTGCCGGCCGGGCCGGCCGGGCAGGTGCGGGACGCGGCGGACGGGCGGACAGGGGTGGACGGGGGGAGTGCGGCGGACAGGCGGAGCGGGGTGGTGCGGGCCGGCGCGGCCCCGGCGGCGACGGGCGGTGCGAAGGCCTCGGCGCGGGGCCGGGGCCCGGACGCCGAGCGTGACGGGCAGTGCTTCCCGGCGTCCTCCGGCGCGGCGGCGGTGCGGCGGGCCCCACCGCCGCCGCCGGCGCGGGGACGCCCGGAAGCGGCTCGGTACAGGTGCCCGTCGGGCTTCGGCATCACGTCTCTCCAGGTTCGGGTCGGGAGGGCAGGAGGGAGGGCGGCGGATCGGTCGGTCGCCGCGCGGCGGCCGGGCCGCGCGGGGTCCGCGGTGCGTCGGGGCGGAGGGACGGGTCGTCGGGCACGGCGGGGCCGGTGCGGCCCGGCCGGGAGGGGTGAGGGTGCCTGTCCCGGCGAGGGGTGCCGACGACTGTTCAGGCCTCGTCAAACGCTTGTTCCACTACCGTGGACTAGACCAACTTCCGGTGTCAACCCTGCTCCGGAGAGCCCGGCCGGACGTGCCGTCAGTCCGCGCGAGGGTGGCTCTGACCTGGGAGGAAGCGCTTCCGGAGGCCGGCGGGGGAGGGCCGTCGCGATGGCCGGAGCGGCGGTCGGAGTCCGCATGCCCGTGGTCGCCCGTCAGGGAAGTCATCGGCTGCCCGAACGGGCAGTCCCGCTTCCGGATCGATGACTCGACGTTCTCCCGGTGCAGGTGGGGGCGATCGGGCCGCGCGGGGCGGCGGTTGGGACGGTGCCCGTCCGTGGTGGCGGACGCCGTCCGTGCCGTGGCCCGCGGGGCAGATCCGCGGGCGGCGCGAGGGCAGGCGAACGGGTGCGAGGGGGCGCCGGTCCGGGCGGCGGGGCGGCGTACTGACGGGGCGGCAGGTGAGGGTGCGGGGCGGGATCGGGGGAGGTCGTGCGGGTCCGGGCGGGAGGCGCCGCCCGGCCGCACCGCCGTCCGGCCCGGTGGGCCGTGACGCGGGCGGTGCGGCCGGGTCGCCGCCGGCGGTCCGGCGGCGGTCCGGTGGCGCCGGGGCGGACGTGCCGTGCCTTCCCGTCGGCCCGGTCGCGCACGACCGGGCCGACGGGGGGGTGGCGGACGCGGGGGGGGGCGTGTCAGAGCGGGACGGTCCGGAGGGCGGGGCCGGCGCCGCGGATGCGCGCCAACAGGAGCGCGTGGCCGCCCGG
>NZ_JBHJRC010000209.1:0-14705 GCF_042261735.1 Kitasatospora sp. NPDC056327
GCCCGGCTCCGGTCCGGGCGCGGGTCAGGCCCGGGGCTCAGTCCGCCGCCGGCGCGGGGGAGTCCGCCGGACCGTCCGGGTCCGCCGGTTCCAGCACGAAGACCGGGATCTCCCGGTCGGTCTTCTCCTGGTACTCGGCGTACGGCGGGAACGCGGCGACCGCGCGCCGCCACCACGTCTCCCGCTCCTCCCCGGTGACCTCACGGGCCGTCATGTCCCGCCGCTCCGGGCCGTCCTGGAGTTCCGCCCCGGGGTTGGCCCGGAGGTTGAAGTACCAGTCCGGGTGGCTCGGGTGCCCGCCCTTCGACGCCACCGCGGCGTACCGTCCCCCGTGCTCCACACGCATCAGCGGGACCTTGTGGATCCGGCCGTTCCGGGCGCCGCGCATCGTGATGACGACCACCGGCAGGCCGGTGTCCCGGAGCGTGGTGCCCCGGGTCCCGCCGGAGCTCTCGTAGAGCTCGACCTGTTCGCGGACCCACTGTGCCGGACTCGGCTGGTACTCGCCCTCAAGCGGCATCTCGTTCACCCCGGTTGTCGTGCGCGGACTCTGTCGGGACAGTTCAGCACAGGCCCCGGACGGAGGGGGAGAGCGCCTGCTCCCGCGCCGCCGCCGGCCGTCCGGCCGCCGGAGTGGCGCCGCCGCGCCCGGATCCGCTTCCCCGCAGGTCGGGGCGGTCTCCGGGGGTCCGGGGGCGGCGCAGGCGCGGGCGGTCAGGCGACCGTCACCCCGATCGTGTGGACGGCGTTCCGCGCGCCCGACGGCGGCTGGACGCGCCCCCGGACGTCGGTGGCCCGGCAGCGGATCCGGTGGCGGCCGGGGGAGAGGGGGACGGCCAGGGCGAACCGCTGCCAGACGGGCCGCGCACCGCGCGGGTCCAGCACGGCCGGCCGCCAGCCGCCGTCGTCGACCGCGACCTCCACGGCGACGACCGGCTCTGCGCCCCAGGCCCGGCCGGTCACCTCGTACCGCCCCGCCGGGAGCGGCTCGCCGTCGAGCGGGGCGAGCAGCCTGCTGTTGACGTCGACCTCCCGCGCCGGGCGCGGCGCACCGCCGCCCGGCGGGACGCGGGTGTACAGACGGGTGGTGAACAGGTGCTCCGGCCGGTGATCGGCCAGCACCAGCCGGGTCAGCCACTTCACCGAGTTGGTGGCGAACAGCCGGGGCGCGACCGCCCGCAGGGGGAAGCCGTGCCTCGGCGGCAGCGGTGCGCCGTTGACGGTGTCGGCCAGCAGCACCTCGGTCCGGGCCTGCTCCAGGGGCAGGTCCTTGAGGTACGTCAGCCCGTGCTCGCCCGCGAAGGAGCCCCGGTCGGCACCCTCGAACCAGACGTGCCGGGCCTGCGGGCGCGGGCCCGCGAGGGCCAGCACGGTGGCCAGCGCGACGCCGGACCACTCCAGGTTGGCGACCGCGCGGGTCGGCAGGTCCGGGTGGTCGGGGTGGCCGAAGCACTCGTGGAAGGCGGTGAGGCCCGTCCGCTCCAGTCCGCGCAGGCCCGCGAGGTCCAGCCACAGCGGCCGTTCCACCAGGCCCTCGACGGTCAGTGTCCAGGCGGCGGGGTCGATTCGGGGCGGACCGAGGTGGGAGCGGACGAAGAGGCGGTCGACGGGAGTGAGGAAGGTGTCGGGAACGTCCGGATCGGCCGGGGTGCCCGGACCGCTGGGGGTTGCCTGCACGCGGGCTCCGTACGTCGTCGGGGGCCAGGGGCCCGGGTGGGTGGACCGGGCGGGGCCGGGGTGGACGGCCGGGGTGGAGTATAGGAAGGATCGGGCCCCGAACGATCCGTGCGCGCCCGGAAAGCGACGGGAACGGGCGGCCCCGCCGACGCCGCTGCTCCGGCCGCCGGTGTGCGCCGGTCCTCCGGGGGAGCACCGGCCGTACGTGCGGGGCCTGCCCCGGAATCGGCCGAACATGCCTGCGGAGAGGAGGAGTTGTCCATCCAAGCGGCGCCCCGGCGCTCTGCCGGGCCGCGGCCGGGGGTGAGGAGCGGACCGGCGCGGAGGCCGTGCACCCCCCGGCCGGAGATCGACCGGAACGGAACGGTCGGCATCGTCCGGACACTCGACGAACCCGCCCGGTGGCGGCCGGCGCGGGGAGTGGCGCGGCCGCGGTGCCCGGTGAAGGGGCCGTCAGGCCGGGAGGGCCCCGAGCTGCCGGAGCCGGGTGAGGAGGCCGACGACGCCCCACGTCCCGGCGATGCGGCCGTCGGGGCCGGAGCGGAGGACGAGGATCTCCTCGGACGCGGCCGGCCGGCCCTCCCGGACCGGGCCGGCTCAGCGGCAGAGGGCCTCGTCGACGGCCTCCGCCATGCGCTGCTTCACCTCGGACGCGACCAGGGCGGTCACCGCGATGTTCACGGCGAGGCCGTCCTCCGTGACCCCGCCCCGGGTGACGTACCCCGGGATGCTGCCGCCGTGCCCCCAGGACACCCCGCCGCACGGCAGCGGGCGGCTCACGAGCCCCAGACCGTACCGGGTGCCCGGGCCCATGGGGTCGGCCGGCACGGTCGTCCGCATCTGCGCGAGCTGGGCCGGGCGCAGCAGTTCGCCGCCGAGCAGTGCCGAGAAGAACCGGTTCAGATCCGTGTTGGTCGACACGATCGCTCCGGCGCCCCAGCCCCAGGAGGGGTCCATCTCCGTGACGTCCAGCAGCGGAGCGCCGGGCTCCTCCGCGAAGTACCCGTGCGGGTGGCGCTCGCGGATGCCGCTCTCCCCCTGCACCGGGAAGTAGGTGTGCCTGAGCCCGATCCGGTCGATCACGCGCTTGGTGATCTCCTCGCCCAGCGGCCGCCCGGTGACCTTCTGGACGATCAGGCCGGCGATCACGTAGCCCGTGTTGCTGTACTTCCACGCCGTCCCCGGGGCGAAGTCGGCCGGGTGCGCGAGCGCGGTGTCGAGCAGTTCGCGGGGTTCGAAGTACCTGGTGGTGTTGGAGAGTTCCAGGAAGTCCGTGTAGTCCGGCAGCCCGCTGGTGTGCTGGAGGACCTGGCGGACGGTGATCCGGCGGCCGTCGATGCCCTCGCCCCGGACGAGGCCGGGCAGGTAGGTGTCGAGGGAGGCGTCCAGGTCCACCCGGCCCTCCGCCACCAGCTGGAGGACGACGACCGCGAGGAAGCTCTTGGTGTTGCTGCCGGCCCTGACCTGGCCGTCGACGGGCACCCTGGCGCCGGTCGCGAGGTCGCCCACCCCGGCGGTGTGGTTGCGGGTCCGGCCGTTGCGGTCGCGGACGGCCGCGAGGGCTCCCGGCGCGCCGCCGTCGGCGACGAGGGCGGTGAGCCGGCGCTGGAAGGGGTCGGTCCGGGTGGCGGCGGCCGGGGAGTCGTCCCCGGCCGCGGCGACGGCGGGCACCGCGAGCGTGCCGAGGGCGAGGGCGCCCGCGGTCACGGCGACGGCGGCGGTGGCCACCGGACCACGGAGCGGTGAGCGGAACCGGCGCGGGGCATGCCGGGAGGAGCGGGATTTCACGGGGAGCCTCCAAGGGGCGGGGGTGCACGACCGGCCGGAATTCCGGCCTGCTCAGAACACCACGCGCCCGACCGCGCCGCCGTCACCTTCGAGTACGAACACACCCTCCCGGCCGTAGTACTGACGGTGTACCGGGACCCCGAGGACCCCCGGGGAAGACCCTGATCCCTGCACCGGGGTCGGCTCGCTGCGGCATGCCCGGAACCGGCCCCGGCCCCGGGCGTGCCGGAGCGGGCCGGCCCCGTGGGGGTGGGTCGGCCCGCTGCGGCGGTCGGGGGATCAGCGGCGCGCCGGGCCGCCGCCGGTCTGGGCGTCGTCGCGGCCCTCGACGAGGAGCGCCGGCTCCAGCGGGGAGGCGATCTCCTGGGGCTTGCTCCTGGCCGCCCAGTCGCGGATGCCGAGCAGCACCATGATGAAGAAGATCCCGTAGACGATGCCGGAGAAGTAGAGCTCGGAGTGGACCGCGAGCGGCACGCCCACCAGGTCGACGGCCAGCCAGACGAACCAGAACTCCACGTAGCGGCGGGCCTGGCTGTACATGGCGAGGATCGAGCCGATGAAGATCCAGGCGTCCGCGAGGACCATCCACCAGGGCGCGCCCGGGTAGAACGAGGCGTCCGTGGACTTCAGCACCAGGCCGAACGCGGCGGTCCCCAGCACCATCGCGGCGCCCAGCACCACGCGTTCCTGCCAGGACGCCCAGCGGACGTTGATGGTGCCTTCCTGCTCGCGGCTGCGCTTCCAGGTCGCCCAGCCCCAGGAGGCCGAGACGATGATCACGATCTGCCGGGCGGCGTTTCCGCCGAGGTGCACGTTCAGGCTGGCGATCAGCAGCAGCACCGAGCCGAGGATCTGCACCGGCCAGGCCACCAGCGAGCGCCGCAGGGCCAGCCAGACGGTGGCGAGCGCCAGGATGTTGCCCAGGAAGTCGGACCAGTAGACGGGGAGACCGAAGAAGCTGAACTGCTCGTTCAGCCACTGGAATGCGCTCATGACTCACACCTTTGTTCGTGCGGAGCGAGGTGGGGGAAGGACGGTCGGCCCCGCCGAAGCGGGGGGAGCGGGGCCGACCGGGCGCGAGGGCGCAGGGCGCAGTCGTGAGGGCGGGGGCTGCGCGCCAAGCGGTGGGAAAGGAGGGGCGCTGACGTGGCGTCAGCTCAGGCCGGCGCGGACGTGCCGTCCGTGCGCGGAGTCCAGCAGGGCCTCGGAGCGGCGGACGTCCTCCCGTGCGGCGAGCAGCAGCTCGTCGACGGATCCGAACCGCTCGGTGTCCCGGATGCGGGCGACGAACCAGAGGTCGACGCGCTCGCCGTAGAGGTCGCCCGGGGTGTCGTGGCAGTACACCTCGGTGTGGATCTCGGGGGTGTCGCAGAAGGTGGGGTTGGTGCCGATGCTGATCGTCGCGCGGTGCACGGTGCCGGTCGTGCGGCGGGACAGCCAGCCGCTGTAGATCGCGGGGGGCGGGACGGGCGTGCCGCCGTCGGGGGAGACGTTGGCGGTGGGGAAGCCCAGGCCCCGCCCCCGGCCGGCGCCGTGCACCACGGTGCCGCGGACGACGGCGTGGTGCGGCGCGACGCCGTGCACCGGCCCGTCCTGCACCGCGACGCCGTGGGCGGCGGAGCCGGCCAGGGGGGTCGTGGGGATCTCAGGCATGGGGTGTGAGCTCACGGAACTGGCTGGTGTGGAAGACCAGCGGCTCCACCCCGGGGAACAGCTCGACGGTGAGCAGCTCCATCAGGACGATCTCGTGGTCGCCGCCGTCGTAGACCGCGTTCACCCGGGCCGTGAGCCACAGCGCCGCGTCGTGGATCAGGACGGCGCCCTCGGGCGTCGCCTGCCAGGCGGTGCCGTCGAAACGGTCGCCCGCGCGGGAGGCGAGCCGCCGGCAGAGCGCGCCCTGGCCGTGGCTGAGCACGCTCAGCCCCAGCACCGGCGCCTCCACCAGCCTGGGCCAGGTGGCCGAGGTGCGGGCCACGCTGACCGCCACCATCGGCGGCTCCAGCGAGATCGACACGAAGGAGCTCACCGCGAGTCCGACCGGTTCGCCGTCGCACAGCGCGCTCATCGCGACCACGCCGGTGGGGTAGGCCCCGAAGGCCTGGCGCAGCGCGGCGGCGTTCAGCTCGGCGGTCGAATCGGTCGCAGCGGTCCCGGTGGCCGCGGCGGTCCCGGCGGCCGGGGCCGGGTGGTGGGCAGGGGTGACCATGGTCGTCGCCGTCCTCTCGTCGCGGGTGGGTGGTTCAGCGGCGGTACTGCGCGGCCGGGTGGCTGGCGGGCAGCGCCCGGTCGGACGCGCCGGTCAGCCGCTCGCGCAGCGACTCGCCCGCCGCGTACTCGCCGCGGAAGAGACCGCGGGCGCGCAGGATCGGCAGCACCGACTCGACGAACTCCGTGGTGGAGGCCGGCTGCACGGTCGGCGAGAGCAGGAAGCCGTCCAGGTCGGCCCCCTCCGCCAGGGCGCAGATCTCGTCGGCGATCTCCTCGGCGGTGCCGACCACCGGGCGGGCGCCGACGCCGTGGGTGTGCCAGTCGGCGAGCACGTCGCCGACCGTCCGGCCGGCGAACCGGGCGACCTGGGTCTGCGACATCTCGGTGGACAGCTCCGACATCGGGGTGTCCGGCGCGTACGAGGACAGGTCGAGGCCGGTGAACATGGCGTAGCTGGCGACGGTGACCTCCGGACGCTGGGCGTCCAGGATGCGCTGCCAGCGGCGCTCGGCGTCCGCGGTGGTGGCGCCGACCACGCAGGAGAACGCCGACATCACCTTGACCTCGTCGGCCCGGCGGCCCGCCCGCACGGCCTCCTCGCGGATCGCCGAGGTGTGCCCGGCGAGCTGCTGCACCGAGCCGCTGCCGACGAACATGCACTCGCCGTGCTGCCCGCCGACCCGCCGCCCGGCCGGGGAGGCGCCGGCCTGGAACAGCACCGGGGTGCCCTGCGGGGAGCGGGCGGTGTTGCCGTAGCCCTGCGAGCGGAAGTACGGGCCCTGGTGCTCGACCAGGTGCACCTTCGCCGGGTCGGCGAAGCGGCCGTCCTTGTCCTTCTCCAGGGCGTCCGGCTCCCAGGCGCCCTCCCAGTACTTGTAGACCAGGTCGAGGAAGTCCTCGGCCATCTTGTAGCGGTCGTCGTGCGCCACCATCTCCATGCCGAAGGCCTTGACCGCGGTGTCGGCGGTGCCGGTGGTCACGATGTTCCAGCCGAGCCGGCCGCCGGACAGCTGGTCCAGGGTGGCGAGCCGGCGGGCGAACGCGTACGGCGGCTCCACCAGCACCGAGCCGGTCACCACCAGGCCGAGGTCGGTGGTGCTCGCCAGCAGCGCGGAGGCGATCACGAAGGGGTCGAGCCGGGGCAGGTCCAGGGTCTCCTCGGTGGCGATCGGCGGGCGCACCCCGTTGATCTCCGACCAGCCCCAGGCGTCGGCCAGGAAGAGGAAGTCCAGCTTGGCGTCCTCGCAGATCTGCGCGACCTCGCGCCAGTAGCCGAGGGTGTCGAACAGGTGCCGGCGGCTGTCGGGGTGGCGCCAGGTGGCGGTGCCGCTCGCGTTGGTCTGGGCGTTCTCGAAAAGGCCGAGCTTGAGGTTGCGCATGGGGTGTTCTCCGTTGAACTGGGGTGGTGCGAGGGGGAGAGGGTTCTCGGGGGATCGTGGAAAGGGGGATCGGGGAAGCAGGTGGGCCGGGCCCCGGCAGGTGGGGGACCGGGGCCGGGCGGGGTCAGCTCGCGGTGGGGGTGTCGAGCTGGTCCGCGGTCGGCATGGAGGACTGGGCGCCGAGACCGGTGACGGCCAGCGAGGCCGCGCGGACGGCGCGTTCCGCGGCGGCGAGCAGGCCGGCCCCCCGGGCGAGGGAGTCGGCGAGGGCGCCGCAGAAGGTGTCGCCGGCGCCGACGGTGTCGACGGCGTCCACGACGGGGGCCGGCAGGTGCACCGCGGGGCCGCCCGGCTGCTTGACGAGCGCGCCGTCCGCGCCGAGCGTCACCACGACGGCCCGGCAGGGCAGGGCGGCCCGCTCCAGCAGCGCGCGTGCCCCGTCCGGCCCGGTGGGCGTCCGCGCGCCGAGCAGGGTGGCGAGTTCGCCGAGGTTGGGCACCAGGACGTCCACGGCGGCCAGCACCTCCGGGGCGACCGGCCGGGCCGGAGCCGGGTTGAGGACGACCGTACCGCCCTGGGCCCGGGCCCGCAGCACCGCGGCGGCGACCACCTCGGCGTCGATCTCGTGCTGCACGAGCACCACCTCGCCCGCCGACCGGGCGAGGTGTTCCGGCAGGTCCGCGACCGACAGCTCGGCGTTGGCGCCCGGGTTGACCACGATGGTGTTCTCGCCGTCCCGGTCGACCACCACCGAGGCGATCCCGGTGGTGCTCTCCGGTACCGGGAGCACCGCCCCGACGTCCACCCCTTCGGCGGCCAGCGCCCGCAGGATGGCGCCGGCGTCGGTGCCGACCCGGGCGACCAGGCGCACCCGGGAGCCGAGCCGGGCGGCCGCGACGGCCTGGTTGGCGCCCTTTCCGCCGACGCCCTCCACGAAGCCCCGTGCGAGCACGGTCTCGCCGGGGCGCGGCAGGTCCCCGACGGTCAGGACGAGGTCGCGGTTGACCGAACCGACGACGGTGATGGGCGGCATCTGCACTCCTCTGGGAGATCGATCTCCCACACTCTGGCCCAGGCCCCCGGAACCGTCAAGTACCCTCGTGCTGCGCAATTCCGCCAGCTCAGGACCACCGGGGCCGGCGGGGGAGCCGCCCGAGCCCCGCCGAACCCGCCTCCGATCGCGAAGGACTCCTACGTGACAGCGCCCCGACTCCTCGACGTGGCCGCGGCCGCCGGCGTCTCCCGCGCGACCGCCTCACGCGTCCTGGCCGGCACACCGCGCAACGTCGACCCCGACCTCGCCCGCCGCGTCGAGGAGGCCGCCCGGCGCCTCGGCTACCGCACCAACCACTCCGCCCGGGCGCTGCGCACCGGCAGCACCGGCACCGTCGGCGTCGTCGTCCCCTCGCTCGCCAACCCGTACTTCGTCCAGCTGGCCGACGCCATAGCCCAGCAAGTGCGTTCCGCGGGTGGACAGTTGGTCGTGTCCGACGCCGCCAACGACACCGCCATCGAGGCCGAGCAGATCGAGACCCTGCTCAGCGGCCGGGTCGACGGCCTGCTGGTCGTCCCGGTCTCCGCCGGTGCCTCGGGGCCCGCCGTCCGGGCCGCCGCCGAACGCGCCCCCGTCGTCCTCTTCGACCGCTGGGCCACCGGCTCCGGCACCGTCGCGGTCACCCTCGACAACGCCGCCGCGATGGGCCTGCTCCTGGAGCACCTCGAAGCCCTCGGCCGGCGCCGGATCGCCCTGGTCGCCGCCGACCAGGCCTCCTCCTCCGGTGCGGAGCGCCTCGCCGCCTTCACCGGGGCCCGCGGCGCCGACGCCACCACCGTGCTGCTGCCCAGCTTCACCACCGACGCCGGCCGGACCGCCGGCCGCCGGATCGCCGAGCGGCACGGCGAGGTGGACGCCGTCGTCTGCGGCGCGGACGTCCTCGCCGTCGGTCTGGTCAGCACCCTGCAGCGCGCGGCGGTCTCGGTGCCCGGGCAGATCGCCGTCACCGGGTTCGACGACACCGAGCTGCTCGAACTCCTCGACCCGCCCATCACCTCCATCCGCCACCCCCTCGCGGAGATGGCCGAGCGCGCCCTGACCCTCCTTCAGGCCCCCTCCCGGGAACGGACGGAGCGCGTCGAACGCTTCGCCCCGCAGCTGGTGGTCCGTTCCTCCACGGACGCGAGCGCCTGAGCGCCGCGACGCCGGGTGCTCCCGGGTCTTCCCGGAACCGGCGGCGGGTGGGTGGGAGTTGACGGTCCGTGCCGGGGGCCGCGGGCCGGGTCCCCGTGGTGGTGCCGTCGTCGCGGCCCGTTCGTCCAGGAGTTTCCGGCGCGCTCAGTGCGGGGGACCGTCCTCGATGGCGCGCTGGATGTGGGCGTGGTGTCGCGGGGTGAACCCGTGGTTGTGCTGCTGAGCCGCGTGCCGGGCGGCCTCCTTGTCGTAGTAGGTGGTGGCACCGATCAGGATCTCGCCCTCTTCGGGGCAGGAGACCTCCCACTCCCAGTGCGCCTGGGCCTCCGCCGTCCCCGTCCGCCCGTCCGGTGCGGCGTGCGCCGTCCCGTCGAGCGTGGCGGCCGTGCGCCGGGGCTCCTCGGGTCTCGCCCGGCGATCCATGACGACTCCCTGGATCGGAGGGACTGTTCCTCCGTTCCCACTCCAGTGAGCCCGTGGCGCGGCCGCAGTCAGCGGCCGTGTGTACCCGAAGCGGGTCGGGGTAGGTGCGCGGTGACAGGGGGCGGTGAGGAGGAGGACGTGACCGCTCTGTTCGTGAACCGCAGCGACGCCGGGCGGCGACTGGCACGGCGGGCGGGCGAACGTTTCCGGGGCCGCGCGGGGGAGGCGGCCGTGGTCGTCGGGCTGGCCCCCGGGGGAGTGGCGGTCGCGCTGGAGGTCGCGCGGGCGTTGGCCGCTCCGCTGGACGTCGTGGTGGCCCGCCCGGTGACCGCGCCGGGCAACGGCACGCCGGTCGGCGCGCTCGCGGGGGAGGAGCCGCCGGTGCTCGACCGGCGGGCGATGCGCGGGCTCGGGATCGGGGAGGAGGACGTCGCCGCCGAGGTCCTCCGGCAGCGGGTGGAACTGCACCGGCTGGAGAAGTTGTACCGGGACCACCGGCCGCCGCTGCCCCTGGAGGGCCGGACCGCGGTGCTGGTGACCGACGGCGTGCTGTTCGGCCCGGCCGTGCACGCCGCGGTCCACGCGCTGCGCGGCCGCGGCCCCGACCGGCTGGTGCTGGCCGCGCCGGTGTGCGACGCGCGCTCGGCGGTGGCGCTGCGGCGGACCGTCGACGAACTGCTCTGTCTGCACGAGACCCGGTACGTGCACGCGGCGGGGCCCTGGTACGGGGACTTCCGGGACGTCACCGACCGTGAGGTGGTGGACCTCCTGCGGCTGCGGCCGCCGGCGGACCGGCCGCCGTCGTACTCGCAGCCGTAGCCGCAGCCGCAGCCGAGGTCGCGCCCCGGTCCCGGTCGTGGCCGTGCCGGGCGTCGGTGCGCCGGGTCAGATGCCGCCGGCCGGGAGCAGCAGCAGGTGTTCGGGGTCGAACGGCATCCAGGCCGGTGCCTCGCCCCGCCCGAGGGCCCGGACGCGGCACCACGCCTGCGCGCCGCCGCCCGGCCGCCACCAGGCGTTGATCCGGCCGACGGACCAGCTGCCGTCCGTCCGGTTGATCTGGACCGGCTGGTAGGCCGGTTCCACCTCGTGCTCGGGCGGCTGCCACCCGGCGGCGGCGGTGGCCGGGCGGGTCGCCACGGTGTGCGGGCGCGGGTCGTCTGCCATGTCTTCCCCTCCTGTGCGGGCCGTCGACATGACTCTACAGACCTGTAGTAGTTCGTGGGGGTCCGACGGCGAAATCCGCTCGATCGGGCCGCCGTGCCGCGCGTACGGTGGGGCCGCGCACGGGCCCGGCGGGCCCGCCGGGCCGCGTGGTGCGGTCCTGTGCCGGGACCTGCCTGCCCGGAGGACGGCAGGACCGGGGGTCCCGGGAGCCGGGGAGACCGGGGGAGCCGGGGACGAGGGGAAACCATGGCCGACGAGTGGGCAACCGTGCTGCTGCTGGGTCTGGTCGTACTGGCCGGCTCCTCGGTGCAGCGGCTGGCGGGCGTCGGCTTCGCGCTCGTCGCGGGCCCGGCGCTGGTCCTGCTGCTCGGGCCGGGCGAGGGGGTGACGCTGTCCAACTGCGCCGCCGGGCTCATCAGCGCCGTCGGCCTGGCCGACAGCTGGCGCCAGGTGCGCCTCGCCCGGATGCTGCCGCTGATCGGCGCGGCCGCGTGCACGGTTCCCGCGGGGGCGTGGGTCGCCGGGCGGGTGTCCGGACCGGTGCTGCTGATCGGCATCGGACTGCTGGTCAGCGCGGCGGCACTGCTCGTGATCCGGGGGCTGCGGGTCTCCGCGCTGCGCGGTCGGCGGGGAGCGGTGGCGGCGGGCGCGGCCAGCGGGTTCATGAACTCCGCCGCCGGGGTCGGTGGCCCCGCCGTCTCCCTCTACGCGGTCAACACGGGCTGGAGCGCGCGGGAGTTCGTGCCGAACGCCCAGTTCTACGGCGTGACCGTCAACCTGTTCTCGCTGGCGGCCAAGGGCGTGCCGCACCTGGCGGCGCCCGCCTGGTGGGTGGTGGCGGCGGCCCTCGGGCTCGGCGCGGCCGTCGGCCGGGCGCTCGCCCGGCGGGTCCCGGAGCGCGGCGCCCGGCGGGTGGTCCTCGGCCTGGCCCTGGCCGGTGGGCTCGTCACCCTCGGCAAGGGTCTCCGGGAGCTGTAGACGCGGGCCCGGCGGTGGCGCCGCGAGCGCCGCACGGGGCAGGCTGTCCGGGTGCAGATCCGTATCGAAGCCGACGACCTCCCGGGCCGCACCTGCCCGGCCGCCCCGGGCTTTCCCGGCTACCGGGACGTGCACGTCGCCGTCCAGCGGCGCGAGCGCCCCGGCGAACTGCTCGATCCGCAGCCCGGTGACGCGCGCTCGGCGCACTGGACGCTGGAGTGCACGGTGCGTCCGCTCTCCGGCGGCACCGACCTCAGGGGCCCCCATGTCCAGGGCCGGCCCGGGCAGCGCTTCGTCTACCTGGTGTGGGGCGAGGCCGACGGATCCGGCGGCCTCACGATGTTCCGCCGGGCCAAGCTCATGCTCGACGCCGTCGACGGGCAGGTCCTGGAGGCGGCGGTGGCGGCCGGCCGGCTGGTCGGCCGGCTCGGGCTGACGGACGCGAAGGGGCAGCCGCTGTGCGCGGCCGTCCGCCCGCCGCTGGTCCGCTGGACGGCCGGGGAGGGGTAGCGGGCCGTCGCGCCGGGCCCGGGCCCGGCGGCAGCGGTGCGCTTACCCGGTCCACATACCCGGGCGGGGTACAGTGGCCGCCATGCCTCCGGACCCGGCCCCCCGCTTCCGCGGGCGCGGCCGTCCGGTGGCTGCGCTCGTCCTCCTGCTGCTGACCGCGCTCGGGCTGATCGGGCACCACACACTCCCGGCCGGGGCGACGCCCGCCCCGCACACGGCGATGTCCCCGTCGGTGTCCGCCCCGCGCGCGGCCGTGGCCCCGGGTCCGCACGCGGCTCCGCCGGCACCGGTGTCCCCATCCGGGTCCGTCCACCACGGATCCGCGCGGTCCGGACCCCCGCCGGCGCCCGCCCGTCATGCCGGTCCCGTCGCCGCCCGTCCCGCCCAGGCCTGTGCCGAGCACCGGGTCTGCTCCTCGACGGTGCCCACCCGGGGCGCCCTCCTCGACGCGCCACCGCCGGACGGCCTCGCCCCGTCGGCCTTCGCCGACCCGGCGCCGCGCCCGGTCACCGCACCCGGCATCCCCTGGCCGGGTGCGCCCCCGCCCGACCTCGACGCCCTCTCGATCTCGCGCACATAGGCGTTCCACGGCGGCCGGGGCCGGTCACTCCCGCCCCCGCGCCGCCGGGCAGGCCTGTCCACGGGCACGGCCGACATCCGCCGTGCCGACGCGCACTCACCCGAGGGACCTCGATGCCCGAAATCACCGTCAACCGCCGTTCCCTGCTGCTCGCGGGCCTGGGCGCCGCCGGCGCCGGCCTGCTCGCCGCCTGCGCGGACGGACCGAAGCCGCCGCCGCTCGTCGAGCCGTCCGCCACGGCCGTCGCACAGACCGAGGCGAAGCGGACCGCGACCGGCCGGGAGCGCCCGGTGACCGTCACCGCGACGGCCGACACCGTCGACCTGGGTGGCGGGACCACCGCCCGGACCTGGACCTACGGAGCCCTGCCGGGCACCGCGATCCGCACCACGGCCGGCGACACCCTGGTCGCCACGCTGAACAACAACCTGCCCGTGCCGACCTCGCTGCACTGGCACGGCCTGGCCCTGCGCAACGACATGGACGGCGTGCCGCCGGTCACCATGCGTCCGGTCGGCGCCGGCGGCAGCTTCACCTACCGCTTCGTCACCGACCGGCCGGGCACCTACTGGTTCCACCCGCACGTCGGACTGCAGCTCGACCGCGGCCTCTACGCGCCGCTGATCGTGGAGGACCCGCGGGAGCCGCTGGCGTACGACGAGGAGTGGGTGGTCGTCCTCGACGACTGGCTGGACGGTGTCACCGGCACCCCGGACCAGGCGCTCGCCGAACTCCGCAAGGGGATGGGCGGCGGCGCGTCCCGCGGCGGCCACGACATGAGCGGGATGTCCGGCCACGGCATGGGCGGCATGGACGGCATGGACGGGACGGGCGGTGCCGGTGGTACGGGCGGCGGCCCGGCCCCGTCGGCGCCCGCGCCGTCGTTCATGCTGATGGGTGCCACCAGCGACCTGCTCGGCGGTGACGCCGGTGACGTCGCGTACCCGCACCACCTGGTGAACGGCCGGACCGCCGGAGACCCCGAGGTGTACCGGTCCGCGCCGGGCCGCCGGGTGCGGCTGCGGATCGTCAACGCGGGCGGCGACACCGCCTACCGCCTCGCCCTGGGCGGCCACCGGCTGACCGTCACCCACACCGACGGCTTCCCGGTGCGGCACGAGGAGGTGGACGCGCTGCTCGTCGGCATGGGCGAGCGCTACGACGTGCTGGTCACCCTCGGGGACGGCGTCTTCCCGCTGACCGCGCTCGCCGAGGGGAAGAACGCCGCCGGCCGCGCGCTGGTCCGCACCGCCGCGGGCGGCGAGGCGCCGGCCGCGGCGTACCGGCCCGCCGAGCTGGACGGCCGGATCCTCGCCGCCGCCGACCTGCGGGCCGCGGACGAGGTCCGGCTGCCGGCCCGTGAGCCGGACCGCACCCACCGGATCGAGCTGACCGGCGGCATGGCGCGGTACGACTGGGCGCTCGACGGCCGCCCCTTCGACATGGCGAACCCCACCGCGCGCCCGTTCCTCGTCGCGGCGGGGGAACGGGTCCGTCTGGAGTTCGTCAACCGGACCGCGATGTGGCACCCCATGCACCTGCACGGCCACACCTTCTCCCTCGGGGAGGGCGGCCCGCGCAAGGACACCGCGATCGTGCTGCCCGGCCGCACCGTGACCTGCGACTTCGACGCCGACAACCCCGGCCGGTGGATGACCCACTGTCACAACGCCTACCACGGGGAGGCGGGGATGATGGGCCTGGTCGCCTACCGGGCCTGAGCCCGGCCCGCCCCCGGCGCCCCGGGAGATCCCGGGGCGCCGGGGGCGGCCGCCGCGAGGCACGAGCACCTCCGATCGTGCCCCCCCCC
>NZ_JBHJRC010000210.1:0-14662 GCF_042261735.1 Kitasatospora sp. NPDC056327
CACCGGGCCCCCGTCGCGCCGCGCGACGGGGGCCCGGTGCCGTCGCGGGGCGGGCCCGGCGGGGCGTCACTGGCGGGTGGCGGCGCGGCGGGTGAGGAGGAAGCCGCCGGTCAGGGCGATGCCGTAGAAGACGAGGTCGAGCAGCCGGCGGTCGGCGCGCCAGAGGGGGAGGGCGTCGCGGAGCAGTTCGCCGTACCCGGTGCCGGCCAGCGCGTGCAGCCGGCGGGTCTGGTTGAGCAGCTGGCCGAGCAGCAGCGCGCCGCCCGCCAGGAGGGCGCCGAGCGGGGGTAACAGCCGGCCCGGACCGCCGAGCCGGCCGAGCGGCCAGGCCACGGCGGCGGCCGGGGCGATGGCCAGCCAGCCCATGGTGCTCTGCGCGCGGAACGGGGCGAGGCCGAACGCCGCGGCGCCGGCCAGGGCCGCGAGGACGGCGAGCCCCACGGCCGCCGCGGTCCGCCGGCGCAGCCGTCCGCGGAGGCCCCTGCGGCCGCCGGCCGCCGGGGCGGCGGTGCCGGTGACCGGGCCGGCGGGGTGGTAACCGGCCACCGGGGCGCCGGGCATCCCGGGGGCGACGTACCCCTCGGGGGTCTCCGGTTCCGGTGCGACCGAGAAGTGCGTGGCCGCGGGCGGCCGGCCCGGCCGGCCCTCGGCGTCCGGTGCGGATGCGGTCATGAACGTCGTGTTCCCCCCGGAAAGACGGTGAGCTGCCGAACGGTAGCAGTGCCCGGAGCGGGGTCGACAGAGTTTTCGATCACAGATCGGGCACGGAGCGCCGCCCGCACCGGGGTGCGTGCCAGGGTGGCCGGGGGCCGGGTGGTCGGGGCCCCGCGTGACAGGGGATGATGGAGGCTTGGGCGTTCGGGCCCGACGCCGGTCCGACGCGCCGTCATCACGACCGCCAGCAGCACATGGGGGAACGTTCCGAATGACCCAGGCGCAGGGTTCCACCGGCCGCCTCCTGGCCGGCCGCTACCGGCTGGACGCGGTGCTCGGGCGCGGCGGCATGGGCACCGTCTGGCGCGCCGAGGACGAGATGCTGGGCCGGACGGTCGCGGTCAAGGAACTGCGGATGAACGCCAGCGTGGACGAGGACGAGAAGCACCGGCTGATCGTCCGCACGCTGCGCGAGGCCAAGGCGACGGCCCGGATCAGGCACAACTCGGCGGTCACCGTCTTCGACGTGGTCGAGGAGGACGACCGGCCGTGGATCGTCATGGAGCTGGTCGAGTCCCGCTCGCTGGCGGACGTGGTCCGGGAGGACGGCCCGCTGGCGCCGGCCCGGGCGGCGGAGATCGCGCTGGACGTGCTCGGCGTGCTGAGCGCCGCGCACGCGCTCGGGATCCTGCACCGGGACGTCAAGCCCTCCAACGTGCTGATCGGCCACGACGGCCGGGTGGTGCTGACCGACTTCGGCATCGCCAGCGTGGAGGGCGACAGCTCGGTGACCTCCACCGGCATGCTGGTCGGCGCGCCCTCGTACATCTCCCCGGAGCGGGCCCAGGGGCAGAAGCCCGGTCCGCCGGCCGACCTGTGGTCGCTGGGCGGCACGCTGTACGCCCTGGTGGAGGGCCGGCCGCCGTACGACCGGGGCTCGGCGCTGGCCACGCTGACGGCCGTGATGACCGAGGAGCTGGCCCCGCCGGCCAACGCCGGGCCGTTGCTGCCGGTGATCGAGGGGCTGCTGGCCAAGGACCCGGCGGAGCGGCTGACCGCCCCGCAGACCCGGTCGATGCTCAAGCGGGTGGTGGCGGAGGCGGTCGCGCGGGCGGAGTCGACCACCGAGCAGGACGTGCCGGTCGCTGCCCCCAAGGGCAAGCCTCCGGTCGCCGGGCTGCTCGGGACTGTCCGGGCGGGCAGCCGGGCCGGGGACGCCGGGAGCGGGGAGACGCCGGTCGGCGGGTCGGCGGCTCCGGCCACCGGCTCCGAGGGCGAGCCGGAGGAGCCGGAGACCGAGGCGGCCCGCCCGGTGACCAGCGAGTGGACGCTGGGCGCGACCCAGGCCGCCGGGGCGGACCCGCGCACCGGCCGGCGGCGGCTGGCGGTGGCGACGGCCGTGGTGGTGCTGCTGCTGATCGCGGGTGTGGTCGCGCTGCTCCAGGCCCTGGGCGGCTCGGGGGACGGCGGTTCCGCGGAGGGCGCGGGCGGCACGTCCCCGGTGGTGGTGAGCTCGGACACCGGTCCGGACGGCGCGGGGCCGGTGACGGCCTCGGAGACCTCGGGCCCCTCGGAGGGCCCGGCGGCCGGGCCCGCGCCCGAGCCCGCCCCCGAGCCGACGCCCACCCCGACGCCCACTGCCACCGCGACGCCGACCCCGACGCCGACGCCCACTCCGACGGCGACCGGGCCCGTGGTGCCGGCCGGGTACCACGAGTACCGGGACCCGAGCGGCTTCTCGGTCGTCCTGCCCGACTGGCTCCAGCCGTCGGGCTCGGAGCCGGCCCGCCGTACCTTCAAGGGCAACGGCAGCACCCTGCGGATCGAGTGGACGACCTCGCCGGGGGCGAGCGCGCTGGCCGACTGGCAGGCCTCCGAGCCGGGCCTGCGCGGCCAGGTGAGCAACTACCAGCGGGTGCAGCTGCAGTCCGTCGCCTACCGGGAGTGGGCCAACGCGGCCGACTGGGAGTGGACCAACGGCAGTCCGCGGTCGCACTCGCTGAACCGGGGCTTCGTCACCGGCTCGCCGGCCAAGTACGGCTACGCGATCTACTGGACGACGCCGGACGCGGACTGGTCGGCCCCGCAGAACGCGCAGGCCCGCCAGACCGCCTTCGACACCTTCCAGCCGGCGGGCTGAGCGGTACCGCGTCAGCCGATGAGGCGCTGCTTCGCCCGGGTGAACTCCTCGGCGGTGAGCGCCCCGGCGGTGTGCAGCGCGGCCAGCCGCTCCAGCTGGTCCAGCAGGTCGGCGCCGGCGGCGGGGGCGGCGACGGCGGCCGGGGAGGGCGCCCGCAGAGCCCCCTGCGAGGCCTCGCGGGCCAGCCGGGCGGCGGCGCGCAGCTGCTCGGCGAAGACCTCGGCCTTGGCCACGTCCTCGTAGCGGTGCGAGCCGGTGAGCGCAACCACCAGCAGCACCTCGCCGTTGATCCGGGTCCGGGTGACGGTCGCGTCGGTGACGGCGGAGAGCGGAACCGGGACCGGGGGCTTGCCGTCCTTGAGGAAGAGCAGCCGGTGGGTCGTCAGCACCAGGACGCCCTTGCGGAAGTGGTCGGGGTGGCGGCCGGCGGTGGAGGCCACCGGCTTCTCGTCCGGCGCGACGTTCGCCTCGACGGTGCGCAGGGCCGCGGCCCGGTGGTCGCTGTTGCTGTTGCCGGCCACGTCGAAGGCCGCGTCGATCAGATCGGTCCAGTCCATGGACCGAGGGTAATCCGGGGGACTCGGGCGGTGCCTCCCGCGGGCGGGCCCTGAGGGCGGGGGAGAAGCCCTAGGCTTGGCGGTGAGCGGAGAGGAACACGCATGCGAGCGGGCCCGGGGCAGGTGCTGGCGGGGCGTTACCGGTTGACGGACCGTCCGGAGGCGCTGAGCGCGCACGCGGTGGACGAGCGCAGCGGTGACGCCGTGCGGCTTCGCGGGTGGGAGCTGCCCGCCTCGGCGGCCGGGGACCCTGATCCCGAGAGCGGCGGGCCGGTGCCCGGGGAGCGGCTGGTGCGCCGGGTGGCGGCGGTCGGTGCCTCGGCGCCGCGGCACTCCCGGCTGCTGCAGGGGGCCGGGGCGTTCGTCGAGGGCGAGCTGCTCTGGACCGTCGAGGAGCGGCCGGCCGGGCGCCCGCTGGCCGCGGTGCTGGCGGACGGCCCGCTGCCGCCGTACCGGGCGGCGGAGATCGCGGCGGACCTCGCGGGGGCGCTGCGGGTGCTGCACGAAGCGGGCCTGGCGCACGGGAACGTGACGGCCGGTTCGGTGCTGGTCTGCGAGGACGGCGCGGCGCTGCTGGGCGGCTTGCTGCCCGGGGTGGCCGAGGAGGTGCTGGCCGAGGAGCTGGGCGGTCCGGGCGGCCGGCGCCGCTACGAGGTGCGGGCCGAGCTGGTCGGTCCGGTGTCCGAGCGCTGGCCGTTGGACGGCGGCCCGGCCGGTGACTGCTGGGCGCTCGGGGTGCTGCTGCACCGGATGGCGACCGGCCGGGCGCCGTACCCGGAGGGCGGGGTGCCCGAGCTGGTGACGGCGGTGCGGGAGGGCCGCCGGGTGCCCTCGGAGGCGTGCGGTCCGCTGGGGCCGCTGGTGGAGCGGCTGGTGCAGCCCGACCCGGCGCTGCGGCCGACGGCGGCCGAGCTCCGGCTGGAGCTGGCGGAGCTGCTGGCGGGCGCGCCGGAGCCGGTCGAGGGCGAGCGGGTGGTGCGGCTGCCGGAGCCGCGGCCGAAGGGGCGGGCCGCGCGCCGCCGGGGCGGGGCGGTCCGCGCCGGGCGCCCGGTGACGGAGCGGGAGGAGCCGGCCGGTCCGGACCGGCCGCCGCGGATTCCGCCGGCGCTGCTGGGCCCGCTGCTGGTCGGCGGGGTGTTCGTGCTGCTGGTGCTCGGGGTGGCCGCGGTGGTCCTGTTCGCGGGCTGACGGGGCTGGTGGGAGCACGGTCGCGGCTGTGGCGGGTGGGGGAGATTACCGGGGTTCACCCGGGGCGCCTAATGTGTCCGTGGGATTTGTTCGATTCAGTGGTCTGCACCGAGTGGTCTGCGCCGGGCCCTCCGTCGCGGTGACGGCAGGTGGATGAGGGGGAGCGGTCGCGGATGGGCGCGCAGGACGGGCCGGAGTCGGCCGAGGCGGAGCGGTTGCTGGCCGGCCGCTACGAGTTGGGCGACCGGCTCGGCCGGGGCGGGATGGGCACCGTGTGGCGGGCCCGGGACCGGATGCTGGACCGCGAGGTCGCGGTCAAGGAGCTGACCGTCAGCCACCTCCCCGAGGAGGACCTGGAGATCCTGCACGCCCGGATGAAGCGGGAGGCCGCCGCGGCCGCCCGGATCAAGCACCCCGGCGTGATCACCGTGCACGACGTGCTGGAGCAGGACGGCCGGCCGTGGATCGTCATGGAGCTGGTCGACGGCCGTTCGCTGGCCGACGTGATCAGCCAGGACGGCACGCTGCCGCCGCGGGCCGCCGCCGAGGTGGGCGGCCAGGTGCTGGCCGCGCTGCACCGGGGCCACCAGCTGGGCGTGCTGCACCGGGACGTGAAGCCCGCCAACGTGCTGCTGGAGCACGGGACCGGCCGGGCGGTGCTGCTGGACTTCGGCATCGCGACCTACGAGGGCTCGGCCGAGCTGACCCGGCCGGGCGACCTGGTCGGGTCGCCGGACTACCTGGCGCCGGAGCGCGCCCAGGGCGAGCGGCCGGGACCGGCCTCCGACCTGTGGGGCCTCGGGGCGACGCTGTACGCGGCGGTGGAGGGCGACTCGCCGTTCCGCCGCACCTCGCCGCTGACCACGCTGGCCGCGGTGGTCGGCGATCCGCTGCCGGAGCCGCGCCGGGCCGGGCCGCTGGGGCCGGTGCTGGCGGCACTGATGGCCAAGGACCCGGCGGACCGGCCGAGCGCGGACGAGGCGGCCCGGATGCTGGCCGAGGTCGAGGCCGGGCACACCGTCGGGTTCAAGCCGGTCACGCCGGTGCGGACGCCGACCCAGGCGGTGCCGGTGGTGGACCGGGCGGGCGAGGCGAACGGCGCGGGCGGGCCGTCGGCCGGGGCGTCGGAGGCCGTCACGGTGCCGCGTCCCACGGTGCCGGTCACGCCCTCGGCGGAGGCCGCGGAGCCCGCCACCGGTGAGGACCGCGCCGGGGCCGACCCGGCGCACGGGGCGGCCGAGGGGGCGCCCGCCGGGCCGGTCACGCCGGTGCCGCACACCGATCCGCCCTCGCGCCGGCAGGCCAGGCGCAGGGCCGCGCTGCAGCTGCTCGTGGTGGCCCTGGTCGCGGCGGTGGCCGTCGCGGCGACCTTCCTGCTGACCCGGCACGACGCCGCACCGGAGAGCGGGCCGCCGGTGCCCGCCGACGGCGGCACGCCCGCGCCCAGCGGCTACCGCTGGGTGGACGACCCGGCGGGTTTCCGCTTCCCGCTGCCCGCGACCACCCCCGTCTGGCAGCGCACCAGCACGCCGGACAACCAGATCTACTACAGCCCCGACGGCAAGGTGCACTACCTGCAGTTCGCGGTGACGGTGGGCCAGTCGGTCAAGCCGCTGGAGCACATGCGGCAGCTGGAGGGCACCGTCTCCAAGTCGCTGAAGGAGTACAAGCAGCACAAGCTGGCCGGCATCGCGGTGAACGGCCACGAGGCGGCGGTCTGGGAGTTCAGCTACTCGGCGAAGGAGGGCGGCCGGCGCCGGGCGATCGAGGCCGAGTTCATCGACCAGGACGGCACCAGCTACGCGATCTACTCCTCCAGCCCGGAGCGCGGGAACGAGTGGAACGAGGCCGAGCAGCGTTTCAACGCGGTGCTGCACTACTTCACCCCGACCCGGTGAACTGCTTCACCCCGACCCGCTGATCCGGCGGGCCCCGGCCGGCTGCCCGTTTTGTGGTTACCGACGGGTACCGAAGTGGGCGCCGAGCGCCTAGGCTGCGCCCTATGACGGACCTCACAGCAGCTGCCACGGCCGACGACCCCGCCGGCGCCGGCTCACCGGGCCGCAACCCCGCCGCGCCCGGCGGCGGGCGCACCGTCGCCTCGGCCGTGCCCGCCTCGCTGGTGACCCGCCTCGCCGCCGGGGTCACCGCGGCCGGCGAGCCCAGCGTGGTGGAGACCGTCGCCCCGCTGACCGGCGAACGGCTGGCCGGCCTGCCGCGGTCCACCCCCGCGGACGTCGAGGTCGCCTTCGAGCTGGCCCGGCGCGCCCAGCCGGCCTGGGCCGCCCTGCCGGTCCGCCGCCGCGCCGCCGTCCTGCTGCGCTTCCACGACCTGCTGGTCAAGCGGCAGGACGAGGTGCTCGACCTCGTCCAGGCGGAGACCGGCAAGGCCCGGCTGCACGCCTTCGAGGAGGTCCTCGCCGTCGCCATCGCGGCCCGCCACTACGGCCGCGCCGCCCACGCCTACCTGCGCGACCGGCACCACCTCGGCGCGGTGCCGGTGTTCACCCGGGCGATCGAGGCCCGCCGCCCCAAGGGCGTGATCGGCCACATCTCGCCCTGGAACTACCCGCTGGAGCTGTCGGTCGGCGACGCCCTGCCGGCCTTCGTGGCGGGCAACGCGGTGGTCAACAAGCCGGACACGCAGACCGCGCTGACCGCGCTCTGGGCCCGTGAGCTGATGATCGAGGCCGGACTGCCGGCCGACCTGTGGCAGATCGTGATCGGCGACGGCCCGGTGATCGGCCCGGCTGTGGTCGAGCACGCCGACTACGTCTCGTTCACCGGCTCCACCCGGACCGGCCGCGAGGTCGCCCGGCGCGCCGCCGAGCGGCTGGTCGGCGCCTCGCTCGAACTCGGCGGCAAGAACGCCATGCTGGTGCTGGCCGACGCCGACCTCGACCGGGCCGCCGAGGGTGCCGTCCGGGCCTGCTTCTCCTCGGCCGGCCAGCTCTGCATCTCGATCGAGCGGCTGCTGGTGCACCGCTCGGTGGCCGACGAGTTCCTCGCGAAGTTCGCCGCCCGCACCCGCGCGCTGCGGCTCGGCGGGGGCCTCGCCTACGGGGCCGACATGGGCTCGTTGGTCTCCGCCCGGCAGCTGGGGACCACCACCCGGCACGTCGAGGAGGCGGTGAAGGCCGGGGCCACCGTGGTCGCCGGCGGCCGGGCCCGGCCCGACCTCGGCCCGTTCTTCCACGAGCCGACCATCCTGGACGGCGTCACCCCGGACATGGCGGTCTGCGGCGAGGAGACCTTCGGCCCGGTGGTCTCGGTCTACCGCTTCGACACCGAGGAGGAGGCGGTGGCCGCCGCCAACTCCACCCCGTACGGCCTCAACTCCAGCGTCTGGACCAGGGACGCGCGGCGCGGGCGGGCGATCGCGGCCCGGCTGCGCACCGGCACGGTGAACGTCAACGAGGCGTACGGCGCGGCCTACGGCTCGGCCGGTTCGCCGATGGGCGGCATGGGCGAGTCCGGGCTCGGCCGGCGGCACGGCGCGGAGGGCATCCTGCGGTTCACCGAGGCGCAGACCATCGCGAGCCAGTGGCTGCTGCCGCTCGCGCCGGCGCTCGGCCAGGACGACCGGCAGTACGCGGCGATGATGACCGCCGGGCTGCGGATGCTGAAGGCCCTGCGCGTCCGGTAGCCGGACCCGGCGGCGGCCGGTGGCCGTCCGGTCCGCGCGCCCTTCCGCACGACAATCCGCAGGACTTCCGAAGGAGCGGTGGCAGATGGTGGATCCGGCGGACGGCCGGGAGCCCGACTACGACGTGGTCGTGGTCGGCTCCGGCTTCGGCGGTGCGGTCTCGGCGCTGCGGCTGACCGAGAAGGGGTACCGGGTGGCCGTCCTGGAGGCCGGGCGCCGCTTCGACCGCGACGAACTGCCCCGGAGCTCCTGGGACGTGGCCGCCTACCTGTGGGCGCCGAAGCTCGGCCTCTACGGCATCCAGCGCATCCACCTGCTGGCCAACGTGATGATCCTGGCCGGCGCCGGGGTCGGCGGCGGCTCGCTGAACTACGCCAACACCCTCTACGTGCCGCCGAAGGCGTTCTTCGAGGACCGGCAGTGGAGCCACATCACCGACTGGGAGGAGGAGCTGGCCCCGTTCTACGACCAGGCCCGGCGGATGCTCGGGGTGCGGCTCAACCCGACCGTCACCCCCTCCGACGTCCACCTGAGGGCCGCCGCCGAGCGGATGGGCGTCGGCGACACCTTCCACATGGCGCCGGTCGGGGTCTTCTTCGGCGACGGCGGGGACGCCGGCGGCACGGTGCGGGCGGCGCCCGGCGAGGAGGTGGCCGACCCGTACTTCGGCGGCGCCGGACCGTCCCGCCGGGCGTGCGTCGAGTGCGGCGAGTGCATGACCGGCTGCCGGCACGGCGCCAAGAACATGCTCACCGAGAACTACCTGTACCTCGCCGAGCGGGGCGGGGCCGAGATCCACCCGCTCACCACGGTGGCCCGGATCCGCGAACGCGGCGAGGGCTTCGCGGTGGACGTCCGGCGCACCGACGCCCGGTCCACCACCGACCCGGTCCGGGCCGGGGCGCGCACGATCACCGCCGCCCGGGTGGTCGTCGCGGCCGGCACCTACGGCACCCAGACCCTGCTGCACCGGATGCGGGCGGCCGGGCACCTGCCCCGGATCTCCGCCCGGCTCGGCGAGCTGACCCGGACCAACTCCGAGGCGCTGGTGGGCGCGCAGACCACCGACCGGAGGTACGGGGCCCGCGCGGACTTCACCCGGGGCGTGGCGATCACCTCCTCGATCCACCCGGACGGGAACACCCACATCGAGCCCGTGCGGTACGGCAAGGGGTCCAACGCGATGGGCGCGCTGTCGATCGCCCAGGTGCGCGGCGGCGGCCGGGTGCCGCGCTGGCTGCGCTACCTCGGCAACTCGGTGAAGCACCCGGTGACCTTCGCCCGCTCGATGAACCAGCACCGCTGGTCGGAGAGGACGATCATCGGCCTGGTGATGCAGTCCCTGGACAACTCGATCACCGTCTCGCTGAAGCAGAAGGGCCTCGGCAAGGGCACGCTGACCTCCGGCCAGGGCCACGGCACGCCCAACCCGACCTGGATCCCGGCCGCCGAGCGCGGCGCGCAGGCGCTCGCCGACGAGATCAACGGCTTCCCCGGCAGCAGCGTCGGCGAGATCTTCGACATCCCGATGACCGCGCACTTCCTGGGTGGCTGCCCGATCGGCGACTCCGCGCAGACGGGCGTCGTCGACCCCTACCACCGGCTCCACGGGCACCCCGGGATCAGCGTGGTGGACGGTGCCGCGGTCTCCGCCAACCTCGGCGTCAACCCCTCGCTGACCATCACGGCGCAGGCCGAGCGGGCCATGTCGATGTGGCCCAACAAGGGCGAGCCGGACACCCGGCCCGCACCCGGCGGGGACTACCGCCGGGTCGCGCCGGTCGTGCCGGTCGCCCCCGCGGTGCCCGACGGCGCGTTCGGCGCGCTGCGGCTGCCGTTGCTGGCGGTGCCCGAGGTGCCCGGGAAACGGGAGTAGCCGTCTCCGCGCCCCGGCGCGCGCCCGCCCGGCGGGTCGCGGACGCCCGGGCGCGCCCCGGTGGCGTGTGACCGGTTGACAGCCGTCCGTGCCCGGTGAAAGAAAAGGGGCGCCCCGGGGGGATCCAGGGGCTCGTTCGTTCGGACGGGGGGACGCGGTCCATGGCCATCTGCGCATCCTGCGGCGCGGCGTCGGCGGAGGGGGCGCTCGGCTGCGCGTCCTGCGGGCGGCCGCTGTCGCCGCCTTCCGCGGTGCCGCCGTACCCGCCACCGCCTCCGTCCGTGCCGCCGGTCCCGCCGCCCCCGCCGCCGTCCGCACCGCCCGCCGGGGCGGTGTCCGGGCCGGGGACCACCGGGAGCTGGGGCGCGGGCCGGCCCTACGACCCGGCCACCGGCCGCTCCGCGGTGTTCGTCCGGGTGGCCGGCGCGGACTGGCGCCCGGCGCTGCGCGTGGTCCTCGCGCCCACCGCCGTGCTGCTGCTGGCCGCGCTGGTCGTCGCGTCCCCGGAGACCTTCTTCCCGTACACCGTCGTCGCCGACCCGCCCTCCTACGGCACGCGCTTCGGCACCGCGCTGGTGATCGTTCTGGGCGCCCTCGGCGCGCCGTTCCACCTGGACGTCGACGGCGGGGGCACCGGTGCGGGCGCCGTACTGGGCGGTGGCGGAGGGACGCTCGTCCGCGCGGTGCCGATGACCATCACCGTGCTGTGGCTGCTCGCGCTCTGGGCCGGTCTGAGGATCGGGGCGCGCCGCCGGCAGGAGCGCACCGGCGAGCAGCAGACCCGTCGGCAGGCGGCCGGCGAGGCGGTGCGCGTCGCCGTGGCCGCGGCGGCCGTCACCCTGCTGCTCGGTCTGGCCGGCGGCGCCGCCTGGCACCCGGGCCGCGGCGGCTTCGGCCTGGGCGACCCTGACGCCCCCCGGGGGTTCGGCCGGGTCGCCTACGAGTCCTCGGCCGGCTGGCTCCAGGCGGCGGGGTGGACGGCGCTGCTCGCCGGGCTGCTCGCGTTCGCCGTGCACGGGACGGACGCCCTGCGCTGGGCGGCCTGGCGCAACCGGGCGGTGCGCGGCTGGGCGGTCGCCGGGCTGGCGGCCGGCCGCGCGCTGGCGGTCTCGGCCGGACTGTCGGCGGTGGTCGCCCTGGTGCTGGTCGCGTTCCGCAGCGGGGAGGAGCAACTCGGCGGCGAGCTGACCGGCGCCGCGACGGCCTTCCTGCCCAACGTCGGCCTGATGCTGCTCGGCCTGGGCTCCGGGGCGACCTTCCGGATCCGCACCGAGCGCCCCGCCGCCCGTGCCTCGGACTGGCTCGGGAACCCGCGCGACGTCGACGAGTACTCCTTCTTCGACCTGGACGGGGCGAGCGGCGACTGGCGCTGGACCGGGCTGCTCGCGCTGGTCTGCGTCGCGGTGCTCGGCTGGACGGCGTACCGGCGGCGGCTGGACCTCGCGGACCGGATCCGGCTCGCGGTGGTGCACACGGTCGTGCTGAGTCTGCTGATGACCGTCTCCGGGCTGCTGATCTCCGCGACGTCCGTCGTCCGCTACCTCGGCGAGAACCGGGACATCGGGTACGAGACCGAGGTCTCCCTGGTGCCGTGGACGCTGCTGGCGGCCAACGCGCTCTGGGCGGCGGCCGGTGCGCTGGCGCTGCCGCCGCTGCTGGCGGCCCGCGACCGCCGGGAGCCGCCGGTGGCGGAGGTCCCGGCGCAGGAGCCGACGGACGACGGGCCCTTCGCCGGGCCGGTGGCGGCCGGGATGCCGCCGTCCGGGCCGGGCACCGCGGCCGTGGAGGTGATCGGGTCCGGCGACGGGCGCCGGGGCACCGGGTGGCGGCCGGGCGACGACGGACCGGAGGACCCGGGGGTCTGGAGCCGGAGGCCGTAGCAGTCCGGCCGGCGCGGCCTCCGGTACCGGTGGGCGCGCCGGGCCCGGACAGGGCAAAGGGCCCCGCGGGGGAACGGGGCCCTTTGTCGTTCAGCACGCGGCGTCAGGGCTGCGCCGGTGCTGGATGACGGCGCCGGGGGAGTAGCGCCGTCCGGACGGTTGGTCATGGGAGGGTGCGTCGCCGCGGCTCCGGCGGGGATGGGCCGGGCGCGCGGGCGCACAGGTCGTGGCGGCGGTCCGGCGCACAGGACGCCGTCGGACCATCGCTCACGGAGCGTGAGGTGGCAAGCCGTGTCGCCGTGGGTCTCGGCGGCACCGGGACGCACTCCACTGGTGGCCCTTCGGCCACCGGGAGAACCTCTTCCACTCAGCATCGTGCTGGACGGAGGGCATGGTCTGCAACCGATTCGGCATGATTCGGTACAGGCGGTTTTCGGCCGGGCCGCCGGCCGGCCCGAAGGCCGGGGTTCCGCTCCGGACCGCGCGGGCCCGGGGAAGGGCGGCCCGCATGATCACGGTGCGTAGTGATGCCGCCGAGGAGCGCACGAAGACGCGCGTAGCGGCGCGGGGACGGCGGGCGGGGTGCGCCGGGATCGCACCCGGGTGCGGCGGCCGGCCCCGGGCGTCCCCGGCGGCCGGCCGCCCCACCTCCTTGGTCCAGTCGCGGCCGGGTTCGCTGTCCCCTGCTGGCCGGCCGCAGCACCCGCGCACGGTCCCACGGCGCGCCGCTCCCCGGCCGGGGCCGGGGGTGCGGCGGCGCCACGCGCGCCGGTGGACTGGGGTGAGCTCCACGCGTGGTCCTGCAGTGCCGTACGGCTGCGCCCTGGCCGGGGCGGAGGCGACGCGTCTGGCGGACGCGGTGCGGTCGTACGGTCCGCCCGGAGCAACGAAGCGGCCACCGCGGCGGTCACGGCCGCCGGGGCGGGCAGACGAGTGAAACCGGCCAGGCCGGTAGACTCGGTGGCAGACCCCCGCCCGTCGCCCGCCGCGCACCCTCCATGGGGCGTGCCGCGCGCGGCACCTTTCGTAACGCTGCCGGAAGGCCGTCCGTGTCCTCTGCTACTCCCGTCCAGTCCGTACCTGAGACCGACACCGTCCTGGTGGTCGACTTCGGTGCCCAGTACGCCCAGCTCATCGCCCGTCGGGTGCGTGAGGCCCGGGTCTACAGCGAGATCGTGCCGAGCAGCACGCCGGTCGCCGAGATGCTCGCCAGGAACCCGAAGGCGATCATCCTCTCCGGCGGTCCCTCGTCGGTCTACGAGGAGGGCGCGCCGCAGCTCGACCGCGCGATCTTCGAGGCCGGCGTGCCGGTCTTCGGCATGTGCTACGGCTTCCAGCTGATGGCCAAGACGCTCGGCGGCACCGTCGACAACACCGGCGCCCGGGAGTACGGCCGTACCCCGCTGACCGTCTCGCGCACCGGCTCGACCCTGTTCGAGGGCGTTCCGGCCCAGCACTCGGTGTGGATGTCGCACGGCGACGCCTGCTCCGCGGCCCCCGAGGGCTTCACCGTCACCGCCTCCACCGACGTGGTGCCGGTCGCGGCCTTCGAGAACGACGAGGCCCGCCTCTACGGCGTCCAGTACCACCCCGAGGTGCTGCACTCCGACCACGGCCAGCAGATCCTGGAGCACTTCCTCTACCGCGGTGCCGGTCTCGCCCCCACCTGGACCACCGGCAACGTGGTCGAGGAGCAGGTCGCGCTGATCCGTGCCCAGGTCGGCACCAAGCGCGCCATCTGCGGCCTGTCCGGCGGCGTGGACTCGGCGGTCGCCGCCGCCCTGGTCAACAAGGCCATCGGCGACCGGCTGACCTGCGTCTACGTCGACCACGGCCTGATGCGCAAGGGCGAGACCGAGCAGGTCGAGAAGGACTTCGTGGCCGCCACCGGCGTGCAGCTGAAGGTCGTCGACGCGAAGCAGCGCTTCCTCGACGCGCTCAAGGGCGTCAGCGACCCGGAGGAGAAGCGCAAGATCATCGGCCGGGAGTTCATCCGGGTCTTCGAGCAGGCGCAGGCGGAGATCGTCGCCGAGGCCGGCGAGCACGGCGAGTCGGTCGACTTCCTCGTCCAGGGCACCCTGTACCCGGACGTGGTGGAGTCCGGCGGCGGCACCGGCACCGCCAACATCAAGTCCCACCACAACGTCGGCGGCCTGCCCGAGGACCTGCAGTTCGCGCTGGTCGAGCCGCTGCGCAAGCTGTTCAAGGACGAGGTCCGGATGGTCGGCCAGGAGCTCGGCCTGCCGGAGGAGATCGTCCAGCGCCAGCCGTTCCCGGGCCCGGGCCTGGGCATCCGGATCGTCGGCGAGGTCACCGAGGAGCGCCTGGACCTGCTGCGCGAGGCCGACGCGATCGCCCGCGAGGAGCTGACCGCGGCCGGTCTGGACCGGGAGATCTGGCAGTGCCCGGTGGTCCTGCTCGCGGACGTCCGCAGCGTCGGCGTCCAGGGCGACGGCCGCACCTACGGTCACCCGATCGTGCTGCGCCCGGTGTCCTCCGAGGACGCCATGACCGCCGACTGGTCGCGCCTGCCGTACGACGTGCTGGCGCGCATCTCGACCCGGATCACCAACGAGGTCCGCGACGTCAACCGGGTGGTGCTGGACTGCACCAGCAAGCCGCCGGGCACCATCGAGTGGGAGTGAGCACTCCCCGTCCCGGCCGGTCCTGAACCGGCAGTGAACGCCCGCGCCGCCGGCCCCGTACCAGGGGTCGGCGGCG
>NZ_JBHJRC010000211.1:0-14467 GCF_042261735.1 Kitasatospora sp. NPDC056327
GGCCGTGGCCGGCGCGCGCCGCCCGCAGACCACCGGACGCCGCCCCGCCGGCGGCGGCCCGCGCCTTGTACGGGCCGCCGCCGGCACGGTGCGCCGGCGGGTGCACGACCGCGCCGAGGCGGGCCGGGCTGTCGCCCGTCACCGCGATGTCACCCACCCGGTCCGTCCGTAGCACCACGGAGCCCAGCGCCCGCAGCCGGTCCACCGTCCGCGGCGACGGATGACCGTACGGATTGCCCTCGCCGCAGGACACCAGGGCCAGCCGGGGCCTCAGCGCCGCCGTCAGCTCCCAGTCCTGGTGCGCCGAACCGTGGTGTGCCACCTTCAGCACGTCCACCCTGCTCTCCTTCCCCGCCGCCCTCAACCTGCTCAGCAACGCCTCCTGCGCAGGCGGCTCCAGATCACCCAGCAAGGCCACCCGCACACCACCCGCCAAGGTCACCATCAGCGCGACACTCGCGTTGTTCGCACCCGACGCCACCGTCTGCTCCGCTCCGTCCGGCCACAACACCTCCCACGAAACCCCCGGTCCCGCAGACCGGCGCTCCCCGCGCGCCGCCCGTGACAACGGGACCCCGGCCTGCGCAGCCCAGCCCGCCACCCGGGCGGCCTCGCCCGGCGGATCGTTCACCGACGTCCCCTCCACCGCCGCGACGCTCCGGCCCCGCAGCACACCCGGCAGCCCCTCCACGTGGTCGGCGTGGAAGTGCGTCGCCAGGAAGAGCAGCACCCTGCGGATCCCGAGATCCCGCAGACAGCGGTCCGCCGCCCCCGGATCCGGGCCCGCGTCCACCACCACCGCGCTGTCGGGCCGGTCACCGTTCTCCGGCACCACCGGCAGCACCAACATGTCGCCCTGCCCCACGTCGCACATCACCAGCCGCCAGTCCGGCGGCGGCCACCCGGTGGCGATCCGGGCCAGCGGCGGCGGCCTCAGCAGTACCACGAGAAGGACCAGCAGCAGGACGCCCACCGCCACGGGCCGACTCCACCCGCGCGGCCGACGCGGACCCGGCCCGCCCGGCCCGCCCGAAGAGCGTCGCGACAGCAGCCACGACACCGCCCAACAGAGCGCGACCGTGCCGACGGCGAGACTCGCCGTGCCGAACCACCCGCCCGGCCAGGCCAGCTGAGCACCCGGCAGTTCGGCGCCCCGCCGGGCGACCGCCGCCAGCCACCCGGCAGGAACCGCCGCGGGCTCGGCGAGCAGCCGGGCCGCCCAGGGCCAGACCGGGTCGAGCATCAGCACCGTGAAGCCGAGCAGGGTCGCCGGGGCCACCGCCAGTTCCGCCAACAGGTTGCACGGGATCCCGACGAGACTGACGTGCCCGGAGAACAGCACCGTCACCGGCGCGCACAGCGCCTGGGCCGCGGCCGTCGCCCCGACCGCCCCCGCCGGACGGTGCGGCCAGCCCCGCGCCCGCAGCGCGTCCGCCCAGCGCGGGCCGAGGACCAGCAGGCCGGTCGTGGCGAGCACCGACAGCAGGAACCCGAACGAGCGGGCCAGCCAGGGATCGAGGAGGACCAGCAGCAGAGCCGTGCCCGCCAGCGCTGGCACCGCCCGGCGCGGACGCCCGGTGGCCAGCGCGAGCAGCCCGAGCAGCCCCGTCCCCGCCGCCCTGAGCACGCTGGGCTCGGGACGGCAGATCGTGACGAAGGCCAGGGTGACGGCCGCGCCGAGCAGCGCCGTGGCGCGCAGCGGGATCCCGAGCAGGGCGGCGAGTCCGCCGCGCTCGGCGGTCCCGGCCCGCCCGGGAGCACCGATCAGCACGCCCAGCACGATCGCGAGGTTGGCCCCGCTGACCGCGACCAGGTGTGCGAGGTCGGTGGCCCGGAACGCCTCCCGGAGATCGTCCGGCAGCCGTGAGGTGTCACCCACGACGAGTCCGGGCAGCAGCCCCCGCGCGTCCGCCGGCAGGTCGTCGGTGGCCTCGCGCAGCCCCGCCCGGAGCCGACCGGCGATCCGCTGGGGCAAGCTCGGCGGTGCCAGCTGCCGGGGCTCGCCGTGGGCGATCACCAGGGCCGCGGACTCGCCGGCCCGCTCCCCCGGCGGGCGGACCGTCGCCCCGGTGGCGAGCCGGGTCGACGGGAGCAGCCGCTCCCAGGCACCGGTCTCCTCCCCTCGGACCAGCACGGTGACCGGCGTGCTGGTGCGGACGGTGCGCGGGCCCGGGGCTCCGGGCAGGACGCCGTCGGGAACGGTGACGCGGTCCACCACCGCGTCCACCGTGAGCAGCCGCTGCCCCGTGCCGGAGCCGCCGCCGTGGGAGATCCGGACCCTCGGGTCCCCGGTGAGAGTGAGGTCGACGCCGACCTCCGGTGCCGGGGCGACGGCGCGGGCCAGCTCCGGCAGGGGCCCGCGGTGCAGGTCGGCGGTGTGGAGGAGGGTGGACACCGTGGCGGCGGCCGCGGTCAGCAGCACGCCGGCCGCGGTGACGGTGACGGCCCGGTGGCGGGACGGACCGTGAGCGTCCGGGCCTGCCCGGGTGAACAGGACCGGACGAACGAGGAGGGCGAGCCCGAGGACCGCCGCAGCGCCCGCCGCCACGACGAGGACCGCGGTGTGTCCGGGACCCGGGCCGAGGACCACGGCCGTCACCACCCAGGCCGCGACGGCGGGCAGCAGCAGGCGGAGGTCGCCCGGACGCAGCGCGCCGTGGGGCTCGGCGGCGTCGTGCGCGCCAGGGGTCGGGACGGTGGTGGCGATGACGGCACCTCCTTTCGGCGGTGGGACGGGCGGCCCGTCAGAGGGTGAGCAGCGGCCGGAGTTCCGCGTAGGTGCGCTCGCCCACGCCACTCACCTGACGGAGCTGGTCGAGGGTGCGGAACGCACCGCCGTGGGAGGCGCGGTAGGCGATGATGCGCTGGGCGAGGGTCGGTCCGACGCCGGGCAGGGTGTCGAGCTGTTCGAGGGTGGCGCGGTTGAGGCTGAGCGGCTGCTTCGACGCCCCGGCAGCCGGCGGCCCCGGTCCCGCCCCGGCGGCCGGCTGGGGGCTCGGCTCGCCGACGAGGATCTGCTCGCCGTCGGTCAGGACGCGAGCCAGATTGAGGTCCCTGGTGTCGGCCCCGGGCAGCGGACCTCCGGCCATCCGCAGGGCGTCCGTGACCCGGGAGCCCTGCGGCAGGGCGTGCACCCCCGGTGTGCCGACCCGGCCGCCGACGTCGACGACCACGACGGCCGCCGATGCTCCGCCGCCGGCACCGCTTCCCGCCCCGGCGGGCGTACCGTCCCCGGCGGCCTCGCCCCCGGGCGGGCCCGGCCCCGCGATCGCCTCCGAGGACACCGAGGCGACGGCGACCGCCGGCACCTCCACCGTCTGCGGCCGTGCCAGCCAGAAGTGCTGGATGCCGTAGCCGAGCGCGAGCAGGAGGAGCACGACCAGGCCGACCAGCGCCCGGCGGTCGAGCGCCGACGCGTGCCCCGGCCACCGGTGCTCGGCGCCTCCGGGCGGGGCGGGCTCGGCCCCGGGGCCCTCCCCGCCCCGGCCCGGTGGACCGTCGGCCCCCGGGCCGGGGGGAGGGGCGAGAACGGGGGCAGGGGCGGGAACGGGCCCACCGATGTCAGCCGGCGCCACGTACACCGGGGGTTCGGTGTCCGGCGGATCCCCGGCCCCGGGGAGCAGGACCGCCATCCGCCGGCTCGCGGTCTCGTTGATCTGCTGGATCTCACGGCGCTTCCGCGCGCCGATGCGCATGCTCGTCATGCGGAGGACGGTAGGAACGGTCCGGACGGCCCGCCGAGGTTACCGGAATCCTGTGGAAAACCCCGGGGTTGTGGAAAACGAAGGTCGCCCGCAGGAGGGAGGGCCAACAGGCGGAGTTGACGACCGGCCGCCTCCCGTCCTTATCCCGGACGCCCCACCACCGCGCATCCCCTCACCGAACACCCCACCGGCGGACGCCCCGTCACCAAGCGCCCCGCCCCCTCACCGAACACCCCGCCCGGGGACGCCCCGTCACCGAGCGCCCCGCCCCGTCACCGAGCGCCCCGCCCCCTCAGCGAGCGCCCCGCCCCGTCACCGAGCGCCCCGCCCCTCACCGGGGCGAGACCACCACCGCCAGCAGCCCCGGCCCGACGTGCGCGCCGATCACCGCCCCCACCTCGGCCACCGACAGGTCGCACAGCCCCGGCACCCGCCCGCGCAGCCGTTCGGCGAGCGGCTCCGCCCGGTCCTCCGCCGCCAGGTGGTGGACCGCGATGTCGACCTCCCGCTCCCCCGCCCGCTCGACCGCGATCTCCTCCAGCCGGGCGATCGCCCGTGACGCCGTGCGCACCTTCTCCAGCGGCTCGATCCGCCCCCCGTCCAGGTGCAGCAGCGGCTTGACCGCGAGCGCCGAGCCGAGCAGCGCCCGCGCGGCACCGATCCGGCCGCCCCGGCGCAGGTACTCCAGGGTGTCGACGTAGAAGAAACCGCTGGTTCCGGCGGTCCGCCGCTCGACGGCCGCCACCGCCTCGTCCGGCCCCAGGCCGGCCTCGATCGCCTCGGCGGCCGCGAGCACCCCGTACCCGAGGGCCATCCCGACCAGCCGGCTGTCCACCACCCGCACCGGCACGGGCGACTCGGCGGCCGCCAGCCGGGCGGCCTCCGCCGTCCCCGACAGCTCGCCGGAGATGTGCACCGACACGACGCCCCGCGCACCGCCCTCGGCGGCGGCCCGGTAGGCGGCGGCGAAGGACTCCGGGCTGGGCCGGGAGGTGGTGACCCGGTGCTTGCCCCGCAGTGCCTCGGCGACGTCCTTCGGGGAGATCTCGACGCCCTCGGCGCTCACCTCGTCGCCGACGACGACGCTCAGCGGGACCACCGTGATCCCGTGCCGGTCGACGGCGTGCTGGGGCAGGTAGGCCGTGGAGTCGGTGACGAGTGCGAGGTCGGCGGACATGAGCCGGAGGTTACCCCTCGCCCGGGCCCGGCGGCAGTATCCGGGTCCCGCTCAGCCCGCCGAGGGCCCGGTGGACGGCTTGCGCAGCCGCTGCGCCAGCTTGGTCACCGGGTCGGCGAGCCCGAGCAGTTCCTCGGCGCCGGGCCGGCCGCCCCGGCCGTCCGTGAGCCCGGGCCGAACCGTACCCGCCCCGCGCGCCGCCCCCGGAGCAGCGGCTCCCGAACCGCCCGCGGCCCCCGTCGACGAACCCGACTCGGACGCCGCCCCCGGAGCCGCGTCCCAGTGCCGCAGCGCCCCCGCCTCGTCCTCGCACTCCTTGCTCAGCCGGCTCAGCTCGTCCTCCGCGAACCGGTGCATCCGGTCCTGCGCCGCCCAGCGCATGGCCTCCGCCGAGTGCGTGATCCGCTCCGCCCGCTCCCGCAGCTCGGGCAGCTTCGCCGCGACGCGCCCGGCGTCCGGCTCCCGCTCCAGCGTCCGCAGCTCGCCGTCCAGCTCCGCCGCGTGCGCGTCCAGCCGCCCCAGCAGCGCGAGCGACTCGCCGATCTGGCCGTCCTGGGCGGCGGCGCCCTCCAGGACCTGCCGGGTCCCGTCCAGCGAGGTCCGCAGACGCAGCCGGACGGCGGAGATCTGTCCCTGCGGGCCCGTCTGGGTGTAGGTCTTGGCCTTGAGCGTCACGTTCTCGACCGCCCGCCGGGCCTTGGCCTCCTGGCGTTCCATCTTCTCGCCGACGGCCCGGGCCGCCTTGACCAGGCCGATGACGACGAGCACCGCCACCGCGATCCCGAACAGCACACCGAGGACGACCAACACCCCGAGGATCTCCATCACGCGCCACCTTCCGCCGGTCGCACCGGCCCCACCGGGCCCAACGCGGGCCGACCCACCGAGGGTTCCACGGTAGCCCCGGCATCCGTCCCGCGGGCTGCCGATCGGGGGCGCGGGGGCGGAGTTCAGGGGCAGGTTCAGGGACGGCTCGGGGTGAACCCCGAGCCGGGGCGGCCCCCGGCGGACCGTTCGGCACCCGCGACGCCCCGCGACGCCCCCGGTACGCCGCAGGGCGGGCGCCCCCGAGGGAACACCCGCCCCGCACGCCAGGCCCCGGCCACCCGGTTCACCCGGACGGCACCCAGCACCCAGCACCCGGCACCCGGCACCCGGCACCCGGCCACCCGACCGACCCCGGTCACCCGACCGGCACCGCCGGCCTCAGCCCGTGACGATGTTGACCAGCTTCGGCGCCCGCGCGATCACCTTGCGCACCTCGGCCCCGCCGATCGCCGCGACGACCGCCGGGTCGGCCAGCGCCAGCGCCTCCAGCTCGGCGTCCGAGATCGACGGCGCGACCTCCAGCCGGGCCTTGACCTTGCCCTTCACCTGCACCACGCAGGTCACCGTCTCGTCGACGACGTACGCCGGGTCGGCCACCGGGTAGCCGGCGTACGCCAGCGAGTCGCCGTGGCCCAGCCGGCGCCACAGCTCCTCCGCGATGTGCGGCGCCAGCGGGGCGACCGCCAGCACCAGCTGCTCGGCCACCGGCCGCGGCGTGGAGCCGCGCTTGACCAGGTGGTTGTTCAGCTCGATCGCCTTGGCGACGGCGGTGTTGAAGCGCAGCCCGGCCATGTCGGCGCGGATGCCGTCGACGGCCTTGTGCAGGACGCGCAGGGTCGCCTCGTCGGGCTCCTCCTCCGTCACCACCAGCTCGCCGGTCGTCTCGTCGACGACGTTGCGCCACAGCCGCTGCAGGAAGCGGTACGAGCCGACGACGGCGCGGGTGTCCCACGGGCGGGAGACGTCCAGCGGGCCCATCGACATCTCGTACAGCCGCAGCGTGTCCGCGCCGTACTCGTCGGCGATCTCGTCGGGGGCGACGGCGTTCTTCAGGGACTTGCCCATCTTGCCGGCCTCGCGCCTGACCAGCTCGCCCTGCCAGAAGTACTGGCCGCCGCGCTCCTCGACCTCGGCGGCGGGCACCGGGAAGCCGCGCTCGTCGCGGTAGACGTCGGCGGTGATCATGCCCTGGTTGAACAGCTTGTGGAACGGCTCGACGGACGAGACGTGGCCCAGGTCGTGCAGCACCTTGTGCCAGAAGCGGGCGTACAGCAGGTGCAGGACGGCGTGCTCGGCACCGCCGACGTACAGGTCGGCGCCGCCGCCGGGCTTCTGCTCGGTGGGGCCCAGCCAGTACCGCTCGTTGGCGGGGTCGACGACCTGCTCGCGGTTGGACGGGTCGATGTAGCGCAGCTCGTACCAGCAGGAACCGGCCCAGTTGGGCATGGTGTTGGTCTCGCGGCGGTACTTCTTCGGGCCGTCGCCCAGGTCCAGCTCGACGTTGACCCAGTCCTCGTTGCGCGACAGCGGGGTCTTCGGCGTGGAGGTGGAGTCGTAGGGGTCGTAGGTGTGCGGCGAGTAGTCGTCGACCTGGGGGACCTCGACGGGCAGCATCGACTCGGGCAGGGCGTGCATGACGCCGTCCTCGTCGTAGACGACCGGGAAGGGCTCGCCCCAGTACCGCTGGCGGCTGAACAGCCAGTCGCGCAGGCGGTAGTTGACGGTGCCCTCGCCGATGCCGCGCGCGGTCAGCCAGGCGGTGACGGCGGCCTTGGCTTCGACGACGCTCAGGCCGTTCAGCGCGACGCCGTCCTCGGTGCCGTCCGCGTGCGCGGAGTTGACGATGACGGAGTCGTAGGTGTCGAACGCGTCGTCCCAGGCGGCCGGGTCCTCGCCGCGCCCGTCGGTGGGCTCGACGACGCAGCGCATCGGCAGGTCGAAGGCGCGCGCGAAGGCGAAGTCGCGGTGGTCATGGGCGGGGACGGCCATGATGGCGCCGGTGCCGTAGCCCATCAGCACGTAGTCGGCGATGAAGACCGGGACGGGCTCGCCGCTGACCGGGTTGATCGCGTGGGCGCCGGTGAAGACGCCGGTCTTGACCTTGGCGTCGACCTGCCGCTCGACGTCGGACTTCGCGGCGGCGGCGGCCCGGTAGGCGGCGACGGCCTCGGCGGGGGTGGCGGCGCCGCCGGTCCACGCCTCGCGGGTGCCCTCGGGCCAGGCGGCGGGCACGATCGCGTCGACCAGGCCGTGCTCGGGGGCCAGCACCATGTAGGTGGCACCGAACAGGGTGTCGGGGCGGGTGGTGAAGACGGTGATCCTCCGGTCGTCGACGGCGAAGTCGACGCGGGCGCCCTCGGAGCGGCCGATCCAGTTGCGCTGCTGCAGCTTGATGGCCTCGGGCCAGTCCAGCAGGTCCAGGTCGGCGATCAGCCGGTCGGAGTAGGCGGTGATCCGCATCATCCACTGGCGCAGGTTGGACTTGAAGACGGGGAAGTTGCCGCGCTCGGAGCGGCCGTCGGCGGTGACCTCCTCGTTGGACAGCACGGTGCCCAGGCCGGGGCACCAGTTGACCGGCACCTCCTTGGCGTAGGCCAGCCGGTACTCGCCCAGCACGTCCTCGCGCTCGGCGCCGTTCAGCCGGGCCCAGGCGCGGCCGCCGGGGACCTCACGGGTGCCGTCCTCGAACCCGGCGACCAGCTCGGCGATCGGGCGGGCCCGGCCGGCCTGCTCGTCGTACCAGGAGTTGAAGATCTGCAGGAAGATCCACTGCGTCCAGCGGTAGTACTCGGGGTCGATCGTGGCGATAGACCGGCGCGGGTCGTGGCCCAGGCCCAGCCGGCGCAGCTGCTGGCGCATGTTGGCGATGTTGGCCTCGGTGGAGACCCGCGGGTGGGTGCCGGTCTGCACGGCGTACTGCTCGGCGGGCAGGCCGAACGAGTCGTAGCCCAGCGTGTGCAGGACGTTGTAGCCGTTCATCCGCTGGTAGCGGGCGAAGACGTCGGTGGCGATGTAGCCCAGCGGGTGACCGACGTGCAGGCCGGCGCCCGACGGGTACGGGAACATGTCCATGATGAAGCTGTGCGGCTTCGCGGCGACGTCGCCGGCGGCCGGGTCGGCCAGGTCACCGGCCGGGTTGGGGGCGTGGAACGTCCCCTCCTTCTCCCAGATGTCCTGCCAGCGGGACTCGATCTCCGCCGCCAGGGCGGCGCTGTACCGGAACGGCGCGGTCGCGGTGTCGGCCGCACCGGACGCAGGGGTCGTCTCGCTCATGGTCCTTCAAGCTCCATCGATGTCGGTTGGCGAACCGGCGTTCCGGGCCGGCGACGGGACGGGCGTCCGGGCCGGGACCCGGACGGATGCCGGGCCGGGGCCCGGACGGATGCCGGGCGGCGCGGGGCCGGGCGGAAAACAAAAAAGCCCCTCGCAGGAGGGGATGCCACGCCGACTCCGGCTCCGCCCTCTGGCGTGGCCGGTCCTGGTCAGCGCGGCCGACTAAGGAGCAGGCGCGCGGTTCGCATGGGCTCAGGGTACCGCAAGGGGGTCAGCCCCCTCCCGGCGATACCGCCGACGTGCCGACGCCCGCCCGGGCCTCCGTGCCCGCACCCGCCGCCGCCCCGGCCCCCGCACCGGCCCCCGCTTCCGCTTCCGGTTCCGCTTCCGCGCCCGGCGCACCGGCACCCGCCCGGACCCGCGCACCCGCCCTCGCCCCGGCCCCGGCACCCACCACCCCGGAAACACCGGCGCCGTCCGCACCCACCACCCCGGAAGCACCCGCCCCGCCTGCCTGCGCCCCCCGGAAGGCCGCGTCGATCCCGCGCAGCGCCCGCGCCACCCGCTCCGACTGCATCCCCGCGGCCAGCGCCCGCGCCCGGTCCGCCGTACGGACCGCCTCGGCGGCGTCGCCGGCCAGCCGCTGCGAGTCGGCCAGCCGGACCATCAACAGCGCCCGTGCCCTGGCCCGGCCGGGCCCGAGGCCCGCCACCGCCTCGGCCAGCAGAGCCTGCGCCCGACCGTGCTCGCCCAGGAACAGGTAGCCCTCCCCCACCATGCCCGCGAGGTCCGCACGCGTCCCGCGTCCGCCGGCACCGCCGCCGGCTCCTTCCGGCTGACCGCCGGCGGCGCTCCCGGCGGCACCACCGTCCGCGACGGCCGGGACACCGCCGCCGCCCGCGCCCCCGTCCAGCTCCGCGAACGCCCGCGCCGCCGCCTCGGCGAGCCCGGCCGCGTCCCCGCGCCGCCCGTGGGCGCGGGCGATCCGGCCGAGCTGCAGCGCGCGGTCGGCCGGCCCGAGGGCGTCCCCGGCCGCCGCCACCGCCTCCGCGAGCACGCCGACCACGTCCAGACCGCGCCCGCCGACGCTCCAGGTGGCCAGCACCACCAGGCCGCCGAGCACCGAGACCCCGGCCCGGCGCTCGCCGCTCAGGTGCGCGGCGCGCAGCGCGGCCGCGAACGCCCGCTGCGCGGTGGCGTCGTGCCCGAGGTCGTACGCGGCCCAGGCGGCGAGCCGCGCCAGCCGCCCCGCAGCGCCGTACAGGGCCCGGCCCAGCGGTTCGTCGTACCCGCCGAGTTCCAGCAGCTTGGCGACCATGGCGAGTTCGGCGCGGACGGGGCCGAGGACGAGGCCGCCGCCGCAGGAACGTTCCAGCCGCTGCTTGCTCCGGTGCGCGGCGGCGAGTTCTCCGATCACCGCCGGATCGACCCGCAGCGCGCCCCCGCCGCCGAGGGCCGGCGGCGGGGTGGCCAGCCGGCGGGCGGCCTCGGCGAGGTCGGCGCCGCGGAAGAGGTCGGTCAGCCGGACGGGGCCGGCGTCGGCGGCGGTCTCGCGCAGCGCGGTCTGCGCGGTGTCGGCGGTCCACGGGTCGGTCAGCAGGCGCGGGGAGAGGATCTTGGCGCCGCGGTGGCCGCCCATCGGGCCCCAGAGCTGCTCGTAGGTGACGGCGATGCCGAGGGTGCGGCTGAGCACCTCGCAGACGGCCTGGTCGTGCGGGCTGCGCGGGACCATGCCGCGGTCGCGCCACTTGTAGGGGGCGGTGGAGCTGATGGCGAGCCGGGACGGGACGGTGAGGTTGACCTCGCGGGCGAGGCGCTCCGGGCTCCAGCCGAGCTGGTGGAGTATCCGGGCCAGTTCCCCGTTGCGTCTGCGCTCCAGATCGGCCATGGCTCCGACCGTAGCGGTCCGCCGGGGGCCGCCGCCGGGGGGTCGCCGAAAACCGGGTGTGGGCAGGACCACTGCCGTCGGCGCGCCCCTGCGGGGAGGGCGAACGGCGCGACCCGGCCGGAGAACGCCGAAGGCCGCCTCCCCTACGGGAGGCGGCCTTCGTTTCCTGTGGAGCTACGGGGAATTGAACCCCGGACCTCTTGCATGCCATGCAAGCGCTCTACCAACTGAGCTACAGCCCCTTGACCTGCGATGTCACCGGGGGTTTCGTTCCGTTTCCCTCGGCGACATCCACTACTTTACACGCTCCGGGGGGTGCTCCACGAATCAGTTCCCCGGCTCCCCGGGCGCCCGCCCTCCGAGCACCCCTCCCCCGCCCCCGGACACCGCCGGAGGGCCCCCGCCCCGCCGCCGGCGGCGGGGCGGGGACGGCGGGCCGGGCGGGGACGGCGGGCCGGGCCGGCCCGGAGAAACGGACGGACCGCAACAGCCGCGCCCCCGACCGGTACTGCGCACCGCCGCGCCACAACGCGGAAAGGCCGCCACCCACCGGGTGACGGCCTTCCTCGTTCTGTGGAGCTACGGGGAATTGAACCCCGGACCTCTTGCATGCCATGCAAGCGCTCTACCAACTGAGCTACAGCCCCGCGACACACGTGGTCCTCGCGGACCCCGGGTACGGAGTGGAGCTACGGGGAATTGAACCCCGGACCTCTTGCATGCCATGCAAGCGCTCTACCAACTGAGCTACAGCCCCTCACTCGTCCGCCGGTCCTCCCGCTTCCCTTCCGGGCCGCGTTCCCTCCGTGCGAACGAGGAAGACTCTAGCCGCAAAGGCCCGGAACTGCGAAATCCGCTCCCCGGGGCCCCCTCCGTACACCCCACCCGGGCGCCTCGCGAGCGCTCAGGTGTCGTCGCCGATGACCGGCTGCGGCAGGGTGCCGGCGTTGTGCTCCAGCAGCCGCCAGCCGCGCGCGCCCCGGCCCAGCACGGACCAGCAGCAGTTCGACAGCCCGCCGAAGCACTCCCACAGCTCCGGCTCCAGGCCGAGCATCCGCCCGAGCATGGTGCGGATGGTGCCGCCGTGGCTGACCACCACCAGCGTGCCGTTGTCGGGCAGCTTGTCCACCGCGTCGAGCACCACCGGCACGGAGCGGTCCGCGACCTCGGTCGCGAGTTCGCCGCCGCCGCGCCGGACGGGTTCGCCCTGCGTCCAGGCCGCGTACTCCTCGGGGTGGCGCTCGCGGATCTCCGCGTTGGTCAGCCCCTGCCAGGAGCCCGCGTAGGTCTCGCGCAGGCCCTCGTGGTGCTCGACGTCCAGCCCGGTGACCCTGGCCAGTTCCCCGGCGGTGTGCCGGGCCCGCTGGAGGTCCGAGGAGATCAGCAGGTCCGGGTGGAGGCCGGAGAGCAGCCGGGCGGCGCGCTGCGCCTGCAGCACGCCCTGCCCGGTCAGTTCGATGTCCGTGGTGCCCTGGAACCGGGATTCCAGGTTCCAGGACGTCTGGCCGTGCCGCCAGAAGACGATGCGCGGACCCCGCGCGTCCCGGCTCAGCTGTAGTCCTCGGCGCCGAAGTCGTCCGCCGGGGCCTGCTCGGCCGGGGCGACGGCGTTGCCGGCCGCGTCGGTGTGGGCGTCCGGGCGGTTGCGGGAGGCCAGGGCGTCCTCCGGCAGCGGCAGCTCGGCGCAGTCCTTCCAGAGGCGGTCCAGCGAGTAGAAGGAGCGCTCCTCGGAGTGCTGGACGTGCACGACGATGTCGAGGTAGTCGAGCAGGATCCAGCGGCCCTCGCGCTCGCCCTCCCGGCGCACCGGCTTGATGTCCAGCTTCTCGCGCAGCTGGTCCTCGATCTCCTCGGCGATCGAGCGGACCTGGCGGTCGTTGCTCGCGGAGGCGATCAGGAAGGCGTCGGTGATCGACAGCACCTCGCTGACGTCGAACGCGACGATGTTGTGGGCCAGCTTGTCGGCCGCCGCCTGGGCGGCGACATTGATGAGTTCCTGGCTGTGCTCAGTGGCGGTCACGGTGTTCTTCCGGCTCGGCTGCTTGGGGGCGCCCGGCGCGGGGCGCCGGGGATCGCCTTCCAGGATCTCACGCCGCCCCGGTGGCCCCGGAACCGTTTTCCGGGACCGCGGGGCCGGGCGCGCGGAGCCACCCGGCCCGCCGGTGCCGGCCCACCGGCCCACCGGCCCGCGGACGACGGACGGGCGGGCCGCACGGACGGGGCCGGACCCCGCCCGTCCGGCCCGGCTAAGGCACCTTCGGCGGCACGTAGTCCTTGCCGAGGACGACGACGAGGTCGGCGTTCTGGGCGTCGGTGACCTTCTTGACCGCCGTCTCCGGCAGGCCGAGGCTGGTCGCCAGCGACTTCGCGGCCGCCTGCCTGGCGTCGTCGGTGTAGCGGATCTCACTGGTCGCCTGCGGCGCGGCCTTGGCGCCGCCGGGGACGAAGGTGAGACCCGCGTTGATCACCTGGACCTGGGCCGCCGCGGCCGCCTGGTCGTTGCCGGAGGCGTCCTGGACGGAGACCCGGGCCGCCCCGTCGCCGCTGGTCGCGGCCTTGACGGTGCCGCCGAGCACGTCCTTGACCTGCTTGCCGGCGGTGGCCTCGTCCAGCGAACCGTCCGGCTTGACGGTCAGCGCGGTGGTGCCGAACCGGCCGTCCTTGGACAGCTGGGCGAGCTGGGCGAGCACCCCGGCGAGCGCGTCCTCGGGCAGCGAGGGGTCGAGCACCGCGTTCATCCGGTGCACGTCGTCCTTGGCGTCCTTGAACTCGACCGGCATGGTGCGCACCACGGCGTCCATCACCTGGCCGAACCGGGCGAGCTGGGCGTCGCGGTTCTCCCCGGCGTTCTGCAGGGTGGCGTAGCCGACCGCGGCCTTGCCGCTGAGCAGGGTGTTCTTCCCCGCGGCGGCGAGCAGCTTGCCGTCCGCCCGGCCGCCCTCGTGCACCTCGGCGTCGGTGTCCACCCGGACGCCGCCGAGCTGGGCGACCAGCAGTTCCAGATAGGGGGTGTCCAGGCGCCAGGTGCCGGCGACGGGCGCGCCGAGCACGGTGGCCAGGCCCTCCCGGGTGCCGGAGGCGCCGAGGGTGTCCATGGCCTGGCCGACACTGGTGATCGGCGGGTCACCCGGACCGGGCAGCCGCAGCGTGTCGGGCAGCAGCAGGACGGTGCCCTTCTTCCCGGACGCGTCGTTGACCAGCAGCGCGCTGGAGACCTTGCCCTGGAGGTCGCGCAGGTGGACGACGTTGACCTGGCGCGGTCCCGCGGCCGTCGAGGCGTTCTCCTTGCCGCCGCCGGTGAACCAGAGGTAGCCGCCGGTACCGGCCGCGGCGAGCGCGAGCACCACACCGACGCCGATCAGCCGGTTGCGCAGCTTGCGGCGGCGCTCGGCGCGCACCTCGCTGCGGGACTCGGCGAACTTGAGCCAGTCGATGACGTCCTCGGACTTCTCCGCCTCGTCGTCGACGAAGGTGAACTCGCCCGTCGTGTAGTCGTCCCCGTCGTCCCCGTCGTCCCCGTGGGCCGCGGCGGCCGCCGCGGCCCTGCTCCGGACCGGGCGGGCGCCGCCGACCGGCGCCGCCGGCGGCACGGGCCCCG
>NZ_JBHJRC010000212.1:0-14395 GCF_042261735.1 Kitasatospora sp. NPDC056327
GGCCCCCGCCCCCCCCCCCCAACACCGCGGGCCGGGGGCGGGGCCCGTGAATACCCCCCCGCCCCCGGGCCCCGGCAGCCACCCGCTTACGCGCGCGGCTTCTCGCGCATCTCGTAGGTCTCGATGATGTCCTCGACCTTGATGTCGTTGAACGAGCCCAGGGTCACACCGGCCTCGAAGCCCTCGCGGACCTCGGTCGCGTCGTCCTTGAAGCGGCGCAGACCCTCGATGGTGAGGCTCTCCGCCACGACCTTGCCGTCGCGCAGCAGGCGGGCCTTGGCGTTGCGGCGGATGATGCCGTCGCGGACCAGGACACCGGCGATGTTGCCGAACTTGGAGGAGCGGAAGACCTCGCGGATCTCCGCGGCGCCGAGGCGCACCTCCTCGTACTCCGGCTTGAGCATGCCCTTGAGGGCGTTCTCGATCTCCTCGATCGCCTGGTAGATGACCGAGTAGTACCGGACGTCCACGCCTTCCTTGTCGGCCGCGGCGCGCGCACGGCCCTCCGCGCGCACGTTGAAGCCGATGATGATGGCGTCCGAGCCCATCGCCAGGTCCACGTCGGACTCGGTGATGGCACCCACACCGCGGTGCAGGACCCGGAGCTCGACCTCCTCGCCCACGTCCAGCTTGACGAGGGCGTCCTCAAGGGCCTCCACCGAACCGGAGACGTCACCCTTGATGATGAGGTTGAGCTGCTCGATGGAGCCGGCGGCGATGGCCTTGTCCAGGTCCTCCAGGGACACCCGGACCCGGCGCTGCGCGAAGGCGGCGTTGCGGTCGCGGGCCGAGCGCTTCTCGGCGATCTGGCGGGCGGTGCGGTCCTCGTCGACGACGATGAAGCTGTCGCCGGCGCGGGGCACCGAGGTCAGACCGAGCAGCAGCACCGGACGGGACGGGCCGGCCTCGGCGAGGCTGTTGCCGTTCTCGTCCAGCATCGCGCGGACGCGGCCGTAGGCGTCGCCGACCACGATCGAGTCGCCGACGCGGAGGGTACCGCGCTGCACGAGCACGGTCGCCATGGCGCCGCGGCCCTTGTCGAGGTGGGCCTCGATGGCGATGCCCTGCGCGTCCTGCTCCGGGTTGGCCCGCAGGTCCAGCGAGGCGTCCGCGGTCAGGACCACGGCCTCCAGCAGCTGGTCGATATGCAGGCCCTGGCGCGCGGAGATGTCGACGAACATGGTGTCGCCGCCGTACTCCTCGGCCACCAGACCGAACTCGGTCAGCTGACCGCGGACCTTGGTCGGGTCGGCGCCCTCGACGTCGATCTTGTTGACGGCGACCACGATCGGCACACCCGCGGCCTTGGCGTGGTTGAGCGCCTCGACCGTCTGCGGCATGACACCGTCGTTGGCCGCGACCACCAGGATCGCGATGTCGGTGGACTTGGCACCACGGGCACGCATGGCGGAGAACGCCTCGTGACCCGGGGTGTCGAGGAAGGTGATCGGGCGCTGCTCGCCGTTCACCTCGGTGACCACCTGGTACGCACCGATGTGCTGGGTGATGCCACCGGCCTCGCCGGCCACCACGTTGGACTTGCGGATCGCGTCCAGCAGTCGGGTCTTACCGTGGTCGACGTGACCCATGACGGTGACGACCGGCGGGCGCGGGGCCAGCTGGTCCTCGTCGCCCTCGTTGGCACCGAAGTCGATGTCGAACGACTCCAGCAGCTCGCGGTCCTCGTCGTCCCGGCTGACGATTTCGAGCTGGAAGCCCATCTCGTCGGCCAGCAGCTGCAGCGTCGCGTCGGAGACCGACTGCGTCGCGGTGACCATCTCACCGAGGTTGAACATGACGGAGACGAGCGCGGCCGGGTTGGCGTTGATCTTCTCCGCGAAGTCCATCAGCGAGGCGCCGCTCGACAGGCGAACGGTCTGGCCGTTGCCGCGCGGCAGCATCACACCGCCGACGGACGGGGCCTGCATGGCCTCGTACTCCTGGCGCTTCGCCCGCTTCGACTTGCGGCCACGGGCCGGACGGCCACCGGGGCCACGGCCGAAGGCACCCTGCGTGCCACCACGGGCACCCGGGCCACCGGGACGGCCGCCGAAGCCGCCCGGACGGGGACCGAAGCCACCGCCGCCGCCACCCGGGGCACCGCCACCGGGACGCGGGCCGCCGAAGCCGCCACCGGCCGGACGCGAGCCCGGACCGGCCGGACGGCCCTGGAAGCCGGGACGGGCACCACCCGGAGCACCCGGACGGCCGCCACCGGGGCCACCCGGACCACGGCCGCCGGGGCCGGGACGCGGGCCCGGGCCGGCCGGACGCTGCGGCATCATGCCCGGGTTCGGACGCGGCATGCCCGACGGGGTCGGACGCGGGCCGGCCGGACGCGGCATGCCGTCGGGGCGCGGAGCGCCGGCACCCGGGGCGCCGGGGGCACCCTGGCCGCCCGGACGCGGACGGTCGCCACCGGGGCGCGGGGCACCACCCGGACGGGGGGCACCGGCACCGGGGGCACCCTGGCCACCCGGACGCGGACGGTCGCCACCGGGACGGGGCGTGCCGGCACCGGGGGCACCCTGGCCACCCGGACGCGGACGGTCGCCACCCGGACGGGGACGGTCGCCGCCCTGGCCGCCCTGACCACCCGGACGCGCACCCGGCGCGGCCGGACGGCGGTCACCGGGACGGGCCATGCCGGTGGCACTGCCCGAGGTGAACGGGTTGTTGCCCGGACGCGGACCGGCCGGACGCGGACCCGGACGGGCACCGCCGGCGGCGGGACCGGACGGGCGCTGGGCCTGGGCCGGACGGGGGGCCTGGGTCTCACCGGACACGGGGGCCGGCGAGGAGAACTCGGCCGCCGGAGCGGCCGGAGCCGCGGCGGGGCGCGGCGCGGGGCGCGGGCCCGGCGTCGGCGCACCGGCCGGACGCGGCGCGGCGGGGGCGGCCGGCGCGGGGGCGGCCGGAGCCGCCGCGGCCGGGGTGGGACGGGGACCAGGGGTCGCGCTCGGGCGCGGCCCCGGGGTCGGAGCACCCGGCTTGGGTGCGCCCGCGGCCGAACCGGCCGGGGGCTGGGGCGCCGCGGGCTTGCGCGGGCCCGGCTTGGCAGCGGAACCACCACCGGTGGGGGCCACACCAAGCGCGTCAGTCAACTTGCGTACGACCGGCGCCTCGATCGTCGAGGACGCCGAACGGACGAACTCACCGAGCTCGGTGAGCTTGGCCATGACGGCCTTGCTCTCCAAGCCGAGCTCCTTGGCGAGTTCGTAAACCCGGACCTTAGCCACTTCACTCCTGTCTTGAGTCCGGGGGTCTCGTCCGCCGGACTGTCGCTACTTCATGGGCGTACCCATCGCGTACTCATCGCGTACTCATCGAGTGCTCATCGCAATCTCGACCTACTTCCACATCGCGAGGTACCTGACTGGTGGCACGACGTACGGCTGCCCGTGCGCCGTGCTTGTTGCGGTGGTGCGCCGCCGCGCGAGCGGCGGGCCGTCACGGGGAGCTGTCGCTCACCCGCTCCCCGATGTACTCCCGGAGCCGCCCGGTGTCGAGCGCGCCCTGGAGCCGGAAGGCCCGGGGGAACGCCCGTCGGCGGACCGCGAGGTCGAGGCAGGCCGGTTCGGGGTGCAGGTGCGCTCCCCGGCCCGGCAGTGCGCCACGGGGATCAGGGACGCAGACGCCCTCGACCGCCGTGACACGCAACAGCTGGTGCTTGGCCGCGCGCTTGCGGCAGCCCACGCAGGTGCGTTCCGGGCGTGCTCGGACATGCGTCCGGCCAGACGAAGGCAAGTCTACCCCTCCGGAGGGACATGGCGCCGCCCCGCCGATCCCGCGGGGACCGGCGGGACGGTCCGACGACAACGGTTACTGGGCCGCCGAATCCTGCTCGGCACCCTCGGTGTCCGGCCGGATGTCGATCCGCCACCCGGTGAGACGGGCCGCCAGACGGGCGTTCTGCCCCTCCTTGCCGATCGCCAGCGACAGCTGGTAGTCCGGCACGATCACCCGTGCGGAGCGCTGGGCGAGGTCCACGATCTCCACACTGGTCACCCGGGCGGGGGACAGCGCGGCGGCGACCATCTCGCGCGGGTCCTCCGACCAGTCCACGATGTCGATCTTCTCGCCATGCAGCTCGCCCATCACCGCGCGCACCCGGGAACCCATCGGACCGATGCAGGCGCCCTTGGCGTTCAGCCCCTGGCGGCGCGACCAGACCGCGATCTTGGTCCGGTGGCCGGCCTCACGGGCGATCGCGGCGATCTCCACGCTGCCGTCCGCGATCTCCGGGACCTCCAGCGCGAACAGCTTCTTGACCAGGCTGGGGTGGGTGCGCGACAGCGTCACCGACGCCCCGCGCACGCCCCGGCGCACGGCCACGACGTAGCACTTCAGCCGGGTGCCGTGCCGGTAGTCCTCGCCCGGGACCTGCTCCTGCGGCGGCAGGATGGCCTCCAGCTTGCCGATGTCGACCAGCACGTTCTTCGGGTCGTTGCCCTGCTGGACGACACCGGTGACGATGTCGCCCTCCTTGCCGGCGTACTCGCCGAAGGTCTGGTCGTCGGCCGCGTCGCGCAGCCGCTGCATCATCACCTGCATGCCGATGCTGGAGGCGATCCGGCCGAAGCCGCTCGGGGTGTCGTCGAACTCCTTCGGCTCGACGCCCTCCTCCAGCTCCGACGCGTCCTCGGTCGCCCAGACCGTCACGTGGCCGCTCTTGCGGTCGAGCTCGACCCGGGCCCGGCGGCGCGAGCCCTCGGTGCGGTGGTACGCGGTGAGGAGGGCCGACTCGATCGACTCGACCACGAGGCCGAAGGGGATGTTCTTCTCGCTGACCAGCGTGCGCAGGGCACTCATGTCGATGTCCACGGCTACGCCTCCTCGTCTTTCGTCACGTTCGTCATGGTGCGGTCGGTGCGGAGGTACTCACTCCGCACCGTCGTCCCCCTCGTCGAGCAGCAGCTCGTCGTCCTTGCGGTTGAACTCGACCTGGACCCGGGCCCGGTCGACCTCGCCGTACTCCAGACGGCGCTCCTTGGGCCGGCCGCGGCCCTTCACCGGCTGCACCTCGACCAGCGCGCCGTCCTCGTCGGCCTCCAGCACCCGTGCGACGATCTCCCCGCCGTCGACCAGGTGGACCTTCGCCAGCCGCCCCTCGGCGCGGGCCCAGTGCCGCGGCGCGCTCAGCGGACGCTCGGCGCCCGGCGAACCGACCTCCAGCACGTACGCGCCGGAACCCATCACGTCCGACTCGTCCAGGGCCTCGCCGACCACCCGGCTGAACTCCGCGATGGTGTCCAGGTCCACGCCGCCGTCGGCGTCCACGTCGACCTGCACCTGGCGGCGGCTGCCCGCCTGGGTGACCTTGACGTCCTCCAGGTCCAGGCCCGCCTCTGCGGCCAGCGGCTCCAGCAACGCGCGCAGCCGGTCGGTGTGGGTGGTGCTCATCCGGGTGGACTCCTCGGCCGCGTCTGCTGTTGTCGGAAGGTCGCCCCGCGCCCCCGGCGCCGTTCGGCGCGCGGCCGGGTCGCGGCAGCTCGGCCCAAAGCCTAGCCGGTGAACCCCCCAACCACCGATTCCGGCCCGGACCCCGGCGCACGGGGTGCGAGCAAGCTCACACTGCCCGCCCGCGCCCTCCGACGAGGCAATCGGCGCCCACGGACGTGAGGATTCTGTAATCATTCACGCCAACGAGGGCAGGCGGGCAGGCCGTCCTCCCGCACACGCCCCGGAGTGACACCCATGCAGCCGCCCAGCCGACGGACCTTCCTGGCCCTCGGGCTGCTCATCGCCGCAGGCGGAGCCCTCACCGCCTGCACCGACCAGCACGACGCCGCCCCCGGCACCCCGGCCGGCGACCACCGCCCCGACCCCGACGAGCCGGTCCGGCTGCGCGCCGTCGCCGCCACCGACACCCTCCTCGCCGGCTACGACGCCCTCCTCCCGCAGTCCCCCCAGCTCCAGTCCCTGCGCGCCGAGGTCGCCCAGCACCGCGCCGCCCTCGCCGCCGGCCTCCCCACCACCCCCACCCCCACGCCCGCCACCGGCCCCCTCCCCACCACCACCTCCGCGGTGACCACCCCCGCCGCCCTGGCCACCCTCGAACGCCAGACCGCCCAGTCCCGCCTCGCCGACCTCGGCGCCGCCTCGCCCCGACTGGCCCGCCTGCTGGCTTCGGTCTCCGCCTCCGGCGTCCTGCACGCCGTCGCCCTCGGCGACGACGCCCCGGCCCCCGCCCCGGCCCCGTCCCCCTCCGCCACCGGCGACCCGGCCACCGCCTTCCAGGACGCCCTGAGCGCCGAACACGCGGCCGTCTACGGCTACGGCGTGGTCGGCGCCCGCCTCCCCGACGCCCAGCGCACCGACGCCCGCACCGCCCTGGCCGCCCACCAGGCCCGCCGCGACGCCTGGCAACGCCTCCTCACCGGCACCGGAGCCACCCCCGCTCCCGCCGCCGCCGGCTACCAGCTCCCCTTCCCGGTCACCGACGCGGCCGCCGCCACCCGCCTCGCCGCCCACCTGGAAACCCGCCTCACCACGGTCTACGCCGACCTGGTCGCCACCGCCCCCACCACCCGCCGCACCCTCGCCGCCGACGCCCTCCGCGAGTGCGCCCTCCGCGCCACCCGCTGGGGCGCCGCCCCCACCCCCTTCCCCGGCCTCCCCGACCAGACCACCCCCAGCACCCCCACCCCCAGCACCCCCAGCACACCCTGACACCCCCCACCTAAACGGGCGCGCAGGGCAAAGCCCGCGCGCCCCGATCCCCACCCGCGACCACCCCACCCACCACCCCACCCCACCACCACCCCACCAGGCGAGAGGGACGCGCTGCGGGAGGGGGCGGCGGAGGGGGTGGCCGCGGAGAGGGGCGTTGCGGGTGATTTTCGGACTGCCCACGGCGAGAACCCCCACCCCACAGGGTCGGCAGTCGGAAAATCATCCAGCCCCCGGAGCGGCCACCCCCGGAGGCGCCCCCGCACCCACCCTCCCGGGAGCCCCCCGAGCACACACAAACCCCGCACCCACCCTCCCGGGAGCCCCCCGAACACGCACAAACCCCGCGCCGCACCCCCGCCCCCGGCCCCCCTTCCCCGACAATGGACCCGTACCACCACGGGGGAACCGCCATCGGAAGGCCAACATGCCGGCAGCAGCACCAGGACGGATCACCGTCCCCGACCGGCTCACCCGGAGCGTCACCGCCACCCACCCCGACCTGGCCCCCGCGTGGCTGGCCGCCCTCCCGAACCTCGCCGCCGGACAGCTCACCCGTCTCGGCCTCACCCTGGACCGCGTGCTGGACCCCGGCGGAGCCCTCAGCCTGGTCGCCTACGTCCACCGGAACGACGACCTCGCCCCGGCCGTCCTCAAGGTCGCCCTCCGCACCCCCGGAACCGCCCACGAGCCCGACGCCCTCACCGCCTGGGCCGGCCGCGGCGCCGCGCTCCTCCTCGACAGCGCCACCCCCACCCCCACCTCGGCCGTCCTCCTCCTGGAACGCCTCCACGGAGAGATCCCGCTCCGCTCCCTCGCCGAGCCCAAGGCCATGCTGGAAGCCACCAGCCTGCTCCACCGGCTCTGGCTCCCGCTCCCCCTCGACAGCACCTTCCCCGGCCTCCCCCGATCCCCTTCCGCCACCGGCCCCTCCGCCGGCGGCGAGACCCCCACCGGCCACGAACCCACCACCGAACGCACCTTCACCCCCGGACACCCCACCCCCACCCTAGAATCCACCCTCCCCGAAGCCGCCCCCCTCCTCGCCGAGGCCCACGAGACCGCCACCGCCCTCGCCGCCTCCGCCACCGAACACTTCCTCCTGCACGGCGACTTCCACCACGGCAACGTCCTCGCCGCCGACCGCGCCCCCTGGCTGGCGATCTCCCCCCGCCCCCTGGCCGGCGAACGCGCCTACGACCTGGCCCGCCTCGCCCTGGACCGCGCCGACACCCTGGTCGGCTCCCCCGGTCTGCCGTCCGCCGCCCGCCGGCGCCTGCACCAGCTGGCCGAGGCCCTGGACGTGGACCGCGACCGTCTCCGCGGCTGGACCCTGGTCCGCGCCGTCGGCCTCGCCCGGGCCGCCCTCACCGCCGGCCGCCGCACCGGGGCCGAGCTCTACCTGGAGTTCGCCGGAGCCCTCTGAACCAGCGGCAGGTCCGCCCCCATCACCGCGTACCGCCGCTCGGTGTTCGGGAAGTGCACGGCCCGCGCGAGGTCCTGGTACCCGAGCGACCGGTAGAGCCGCCGGGCCGGCGTCTCCGCGTCGATCGCGGAGAGGATGCTGCGGTCCGCCCCCGACCGCCCGGTGAGCGTGCGGATGAGCGCCGAGCCGACGCCCCGCCCCTGGAACTCCGGCAGCACGTGCAGCTCCGTCACGGCGAACACCCCGTCCAGCCAGCCGCCGTTCCCCCGGGCGACCAGGTACGGCTCGATCACCGTGCTCCACCAGTGCTCACGGCGGTTGGGCATGCCGTACCCGAAGCCGACCAGCCGCCCGCCGCTGACCGCGCCCAACGCGATCACCCCGGGCTGCTGCGCGTGCCGTCCGACGATGTGCAGCCGGACCATGACCTCCTCGGGCGTCAACCCGAACGCCACCGCCTGGACGTCGAGCGCCTGCGGGGCCCACGCCGCGAGGTCGATGGCCTCGATGGTCACACCGGTCAGCCGGTCCACGTCCCAACCCCCGCCCTCAGAACAGCACGCTCATGAACGCCCCGACCTCCCGGAACCCCACCCGCCGGTAGGCCGCCCGCGCCCGCAGGTTGTAGTCGTTGACGTACAGCGACACCACCGGCGCCACCTCCCGCAGCGCGATGTCCAGCACCGCCGCCATCCCGGTCTCGGAGAGCCCCTGCCCCCGGTGCGCGGGATCGACCCAGACCCCCTGGATCTGGCAGGCCCCCTCGGTGACGGCCCCGATCTCGGCCTTGAAGACGACCTGCCCGTCCTCCCCGAAGCGGGCGAAGGAGCGTCCGGCGGAGATCAGCTCGGCGACCCGGGCCTGGTAGAGCAGCCCGCCGTCGCCCGCCAGCGGCGAGACCCCGACCTCCTCGGTGAACATCGCCACGCAGGCCGGCATCAGGGTGTCGATCTCGTTGCGCCGCACCCTCCGCACCAGCGGGTCCGCCGCGATCTCGGCGGACGGCGTGCTCGTGGCCAGCAGCGGCTGGTGCGCCCGCACCTCCCTGGCCGGCCCCCAGCTGCGCTCCAGCAGCGCCCACAGCGCCGCGGTGGGCCCGGCGGGCCCGACGACGGAGGAGCAGCGCCGCCCCTGCCGCCGGGCGCGTTCGGCGAACGCCTGGACGGCCTGCGGGCCGGCGTCGACCAGCACCAGGTTGGCCCCGGCGTAGCAGAGCGCGTCGAGTTCGCCGTGCTCGTCGTACCAGCCCCACATCTCGCCGCCGAGGCGCCAGGGGTCGAGGCCGACGGCCTCCACCCGGGTGGCGACGAAGGCGTTGGCGACCGGGTCGCGGTGGAGGACGGCGAGGGCGTCGGCGAGGTCCGGCGGCTCCAGCACGCGGGTGGTCGCCAGGGCGCGGGCGGCCTGGAACGAGCTGGGGAGCATCACACCTCGATCGAGCATCGAGACAGCACCTTACTGAGACGACTCTGGCCGCACCCTACTCCCTGGCCCCACCCGGACACGGCCGCGGGGCCGTCCGCGCACGGACGGCCCCGCTTCCGGAAGAACTGCGACGACCCACCCGGAAGGGGGTGGATCACTCGCCGGCGGTGACGGTCGGCGCGCCGGACTCGGCGCCGTCGGCCTCCATCTGCTCGGCGATCTTGAACGCCTCCTCGATCAGGGTCTCCACGATCCTGGACTCGGGGACGGTCTTGATGACCTCGCCCTTGACGAAGATCTGGCCCTTGCCGTTGCCGGAGGCGACTCCGAGGTCGGCCTCCCGGGCCTCGCCGGGGCCGTTGACGACGCAGCCCATGACGGCGACGCGCAGCGGCACGTTCATGCCCTCCAGGCCCGCCGTGACCTCCTCGGCGAGCTTGTAGACGTCGACCTGGGCGCGGCCGCAGGACGGGCAGGAGACGATCTCCAGGCCGCGCTGGCGCAGGCCGAGCGACTCCAGGATCTGGTTGCCGACCTTGATCTCCTCGGCCGGCGGGGCGGAGAGCGAGACCCGGATGGTGTCGCCGATGCCCTCGGCGAGCAGCGCGCCGAAGGCGACCGCGGACTTGATGGTGCCCTGGAAGGCGGGACCGGCCTCGGTGACGCCGAGGTGCAGCGGGTAGTCGCAGGCGGCGGCGAGCTGGCGGTAGGCGTTGATCATCACGACCGGGTCGTTGTGCTTGACCGAGATCTTGATGTCGCGGAAGCCGTGCTCCTCGAACAGCGAGCACTCCCAGAGCGCGGACTCGACCAGCGCCTCGGGGGTGGCCCGGCCGTACTTCTCCAGCAGGCGCTTGTCGAGCGAGCCGGCGTTGACGCCGATCCGGATCGGCACGCCGGCGTCCCCGGCGGCCTTGGCGATCTCGCCGACCTTGTCGTCGAAGGCCTTGATGTTGCCCGGGTTGACGCGGACCGCGGCGCAGCCGGCGTCGATCGCGGCGAAGACGTACTTCGGCTGGAAGTGGATGTCGGCGATCACCGGGATCTGCGACTTCCGCGCGATGATCGGCAGGGCGTCCGCGTCGTCCTGGGAGGGGACGGCGACCCGCACGATCTGGCAGCCGGAGGCGGTGAGCTCCGCGATCTGCTGCAGGGTGGCGTTGATGTCCGACGTCACCGTGGTGGTCATGGACTGCACCGAGACGGGGGCGTCGCCGCCGACCGGCACGTTGCCGACCATGATCTGACGGGAGACCCGGCGCTTGGCGAGCGGCTTGAGCGGCAGGGACGGAATACCGAGCGAGATCGCGGTCATGTGCGCAGGGTTCCCCGGGGTTGAGGTGTGGTCGGTCGGTCCGGTCGTCGAGGACGACGGAGCCCGGGTGCGCCGACGATCGCGCGCCCGGGCTCCAACGGTACGGCACTGGAACGGGCGTCCGCGCACCCGCCGGTCCGTCGTGCTAGGTGATCTTCACGGGGTTCACCAGGTCGGCCACCAGCACCAGCAGGGTGAAGCCGATGAACACGCTGGCCACGACGTAGGCGAGCGGCATCAGCCGGGCCACGTCGAACGGACCGGGGTCGGGCCGGCGGAACAGTCGTGCGAACCGGCGGCGCACCGACTCCCAGACGGCGCCCGCGATGTGACCGCCGTCCAGCGGCAGCAGCGGCAGCATGTTGAAGAGGAACAGCGACAGGTTGATCCCGGCGAGCAGGTTGACGAAGTAGGCGACCCGCTGGCTGCCGGGGATGTCCAGCGCGAACACCTCACCGCTGACCCGGGCCGCCCCGACCATGCCGATCGGCGAGTCGACCTCGCGCGGGGCGCCGTCCACCACGGAGTGCCACAGGCCGGGGATCTTGCCGGGCAGCGCGGCGAGCGACCGCACGCCGTTCTCCGCCATGTCGTACATCCGGTCGAAGGACTGCCCGAGACCGAGCCGGACCACGCCGCTGGTCGGGGTGAAACCGAGGAAGCCGGCCCGCACCGTCTCGCCCTTGACCGGGACGCCGTCGGCGTCGTACTTCTGCACGTCGTTGACGGCGATGGTCGGGGTGAGGGTGAGCCGCTGGCCGTCCCGCTCGACCACCAGGTCGACCCGCCGGTCGGCGGACTTCCGGATGTCGTCCTGGAGCTGTTCGTAACTGGTGATCCGGTCGCCGTCGAAGGAGACCACCTTGTCGCCGGGCTTCAGGCCGGCCGCGTAGGCGGGTGCCACCGGCGCGTCCGCCGGGCAGGTGTCGGTGGGCCGCCCGGCCTTGACCACGCACTCCGAGACGGTGCCGATGGTCGGCACCGACATCGGGACGCCGAAGCCCATCATCACCGTCAGGAAGAGCCCGAAGGACAGGATCAGGTTCATGAACGGCCCGGCGAACATGACGATCACGCGCTTCCACGGCTTGCGCGTGTAGAAGAGCCGGGTCGCGTCGCCCTCCTTGACCTCCTCGTAGGAGGCCTCGCGGGCGTCCTCGATCATGGTCCGCCAGGGCGAGGTGGAACGCTGGGTGATCCGCCCGTCCGCGCCGGGCGGGAACATGCCGATCATCCGGATGTACCCGCCCAGCGGGACGGCCTTGAGGCCGTACTCGGTCTCGCCCCTGCGCCGCGACCAGATCGTCGGGCCGAAGCCGACCATGTACTGCGGCACCCGGATGCCGAACAGCTTGGCCGTGGAGAGGTGGCCGAGCTCGTGCCAGGCGATCGAGAAGAGCAGTCCCAGTACGAAGACCAGGATGCCGATCACCGTCATCACCGTTGCCACCGCTGCTCCTCCGTCATGCCGCTCAGCCCGTCCCTGTCGTCGTACCGGTCGTCCGGACGGCAGCACCGCCCGGACGGGAGTCAGCCCGCGGCCAGCTCGCGGGCCCGGGCGCGGGCCCAGTCCTCCGCGTGCAGGACGTCCTCGACCGTCAGCGGAGTTCCCGCCGACGGCGCGCCGTGTTCGGCCACGACCTTCGCCACAGTGTCCACGATCCCGGTGAAGGCGAGCCTGCCGTCCAGGAAGGCCGCCACGCACTCCTCGTTGGCCGCGTTGAAGACCGCCGGGGCGGTGCCGCCCAGCGTGCCGACCTCGCGGGCCAGCTCAACCGCCGGGAAGGCGTCGTCGTCCAGCGGGAAGAACTCCCAGGTCGCCGCCCTGGTCCAGTCGCAGCCCGGGGCCGCGTCGGGCACCCGGTCCGGCCAGCCCAGGCCCAGCGCGATCGGCATCCGCATGTCCGGCGGGCTCGCCTGGGCCAGCGTCGAACCGTCCGTGAACTCCACCATCGAGTGGACGACCGACTGCGGATGGACCACCACCTCGATCCGCTCGAACGGCACGTCGTACAGCAGGTGCGCCTCGATCACCTCAAGGCCCTTGTTCACCAGGGTGGCCGAGTTGATCGTGACGACCGGACCCATCGCCCAGGTCGGGTGGGCCAGCGCCTCCGCCGGGGTGACACCGGCCAGCCCGGCACGGGTGCGGTTGCGGAACGGACCGCCGCTCGCGGTCACCACCAGCTTGCGGACCTCGGCCCGGGTGCCGCCCGCCAGCGCCTGGAACAGCGCGGCGTGCTCGGAGTCCACCGGCACGATCTGGCCCGGCCGGGCCACCGCCTTCACCAGCGGCCCGCCGACGATCAGCGACTCCTTGTTGGCCAGCACCAGCACCCGGCCGGCCCGCAGCGCCGCCAGCGTCGGCCGCAGGCCGATCGAGCCGGTGATGCCGTTCAGCACCGAGTGGCACTCCACGGCCGCGAGCTCGGTCGCCGCGTCCGGACCGGCCAGCACGGCCGGCAGCGGACGGCCCGCCGCCTTCGCCGCCAGCGCCTCGCGCAGCGCCGGCCCGGCCGCCGGATCGGCCACCGCCACCGTGTGCACGCCCAGCCGCAGCGCCTGCTCGGCGAGCAGCTCCACCCGGCCGCCGGCCGCCGACAGGGCCACCACCCGGAACCGGTCGGGGTTGCGCAGGACCACGTCGATGGCCTGGGTGCCGATCGAACCGGTGGAGCCGAGGATCACCAGCTCCCGGGGGGCGGAGGGGTCGTTCACCTCGGGGGTGAACCGCAGCTGCGGGTGGGCGAGCGAAGTCATGCGCCCATTGTGTCCTGCCCGGCTCCCCGCCCGGCACCACGGGACCGTTCCCCAGGACGCCGGACGTGCTCCCGGGCTACCGTCGGAACCATGCGCATCGTCATCGCCGGGGGCCACGGACAGATCGCCCTGCGGCTGGAACGGCTGCTCGCCGACCGCGGCGACCGGCCCGCCGGAATCGTCCGCCGCCCCGGGCAGGCCGAGGACCTCGTCGCCGCCGGCGCCGAACCCCTGCTGCTCGACCTGGAGTCCGCCACCCCGGCCGAACTCGCCCGGCTGCTCGAAGGCGCCGACGCGGTGGTGTTCGCGGCCGGCGCCGGACCGGGCAGCGGCGCCGCCCGCAAGCTCACCGTCGACCGGGACGCCGCCGTCCTGCTCGCCGACGCCGCCGCCCTGGCCGGCGTCCGCCGGTACGTCCTCGTCTCCTCGATGGGCGCCGACGCGCAGGCCCGCCACCCCGCCGACGAGGTCTTCGAGACCTATCTGCGGGCCAAGGGTGCCGCCGAGGACGCCGTCCGGGCCCGCACCGCGCTGGACTGGACGGTGCTGCGCCCCGGCCGGCTCACCGACGGCCCGGGCACCGGCCTGGTCCGGCTCGCACCGAGCGTCCCGCGCGGCTCGGTCGACCGCCAGGACGTCGCCGCCGTGCTCGCCGGACTGCTGCACGAGCCCGGCACCGCCGGACGGACCCTGGAGCTGGTCGGCGGCAACGCCACCGTCGCCGAGGCCGTCGCCGCCGCGGCGGGCCACGCCTGACCCCACCCGCGCGAAGGGCCCGGCCGCCGGAGACCGGCGGC
>NZ_JBHJRC010000213.1:0-14384 GCF_042261735.1 Kitasatospora sp. NPDC056327
GGCGGTGGGAGGGAGCCACCGCCCGCCCGCCGCCGCTCCCGCTACCCTCGTCGGCGGACGGCCACTTCGGGAGCGGGCGATGGACGACGAGATACAGCTGATCAGCGACGGTGAGGGCCTGGCGGTGATCGGCGACCCGGCGGTGGTCGACCGGTTCCTCGCCGCGGAGGGGCTGCAGTCGGAGGATCTGGGACTGCACCGGCTCGGGCCGCTGCTGGACGCCGGGTCGGCGGCCGCGAGGCTGGGCTCGGACATGGCCGCCCACTCCGGCCGCTGGGTGAGGCTGAGCCGGGAGTCGGCGCAACTCATCGGGAAGTACGGCCTGCGGGAGAGCAGGAGGACGGGCCTCAGCACCGGTGTGGTCCGGGGGAAGAAGGGGCAGATCAGGGGATTCGTCGAGTTCGCGAAGTCCCCCCGGACGCTGCTGACCGGCCCGAAGGCGCTGGCCGGTGCCGCCGGGGTCATGGCGCAACTGGCGGCGAAGCAGCAGATGCGGGAGATCTCCGACTACCTCGACAGGATCGACGAGAAGGTCGACGACGTGCTGCGCGCCCAGAAGGACGCCGCGCTGTCGCGGGTGATCGGCGTGGGATTCGTGATCGAGGAGGTCCTGACCGTCCGGGAGGCACGGGGCAGGGTCGACGAGGTCACCTGGTCGAAGGTGCAGGACGCGCCGACGACCATCGCGGAGACCCAGGCCTACGCCCTGCGCCAACTGCAGGCGGTCGCCGAGAAACTGGAGCGCGGGAGCAGGGTCGGCGACCTCTCGGACACGGCCCGGGAGGTCGGACCGGTGATCCGGGAGTGGCTGGCCGTGCTGGCCCGGTGCGCCCAGTTGCAGGGTGCGATGGCCGTGCTCGAACTCGACCGGGTGCTGGACGCCTCACCGGACGAGCTGGACGCGCACCGCCTCGGGCTGAAGGCCGCCCGGCAGGAGCGGCTGGAGCACGTCGCGCGGACCACCGGGCGGCTGCTGGCCCGGATGGAGGCGGTGGCGGGGACCGCCAACGCGAAGGTGCTGCTGCACCCCGCCAAGTCTCCGGCACTGGTGGAGTCGAGCAATCAGGTGGCCGGCGCCGTGCACGATTTCCACGAGCGGCTCGGGATCGAGTCCGGCCGGGCGTCGGCGCGGACCCGCCGGTGGACGGACGCGGCGGCGGAGGCGAGGGACAAGGCACTGGAGACCGGGGCGAAGGGCGTCGGGGCCGCCAGGAACCTGGGCAACGACACCCTGGACCGTGCCGGGACGGCGGTCGGCCGGCTCTCGCTCGGGATCGCCGAGCGGGCGCGCCGCCGTCGAGCGGGTGAGGAACCCGGTGCCGAGGGGCAGGGCGGAGGCTGAGCGGATCGCACAGGAAGTCGGCCCCGCCGACTTCCTGTGCGGCCGGCTGCGCTTTCGGCTCTGGCCGCCGGGGCTGCGCCGGCGGCCGCGGTCGGCTACACGGCCGCCCAGGCGGTGTCACGGCGCCCCGCGGTGCCGCCCGGGCGGGTGGGGCGGCGGAGCGGGTTCGGGGTGTCGGGGGTGTGGTGCGGCGTCGCGTCGGGGGTCCTGGTGGGTACGACGGTGCGGCGGGCGGGCTCGTTCACGGTGGTGGGTCCTTCCATGGAGGGCCGGGAGAGTGGCGGCGCCCCGGGATTCGTGCTCCTCGTTCACGCGACCGGCCCGTTCGGTTGCGGGCCCGCCGTGCACTGACCACCGTAGGAGGGGAATCCCCGGGGGAACCGGCACCGCGTGCACAGCCGCCCCGCTGTCCGTCTACTCGCCGCCCGCGCTCCGCAGCGCCCCGATACGGTGCTCCCGGGGGGAGAGCCCGTAGGCGGCCTTGAAGGCCCGGCCGAAGTCGTCGGCGCGGGGGAGGCCGCAGCGGACGGCCACCGCGTGGATCGGCAGCTCGGCCAGCCCGGGATCCGCCAGTTCCCGGTGGGCCTTCTCCAGCCGGCGGCCCCGGATCCACGCGGCGACGGTCTCGCCCCGGCACTCCTGGCCGAACAGGCGGTGCAGGTAGCTGACGGAGATGTGGTGGGCGGCGGCGACCGTCGTCGGCGTCAGGGCGGGGTCGTGCAGGTGGTGGCGGATGTACGAGCGCACGCTCTCCACCAGGGCGGCGCGCCGGGCCTGCTCCGGCCGTACGGCCCCGGTGCCGATCTCCGCGGCCAGCCAGGTGGTCATGAGCGAGACCACGACCTCCCCGAGCCCGGCCGCCTCGGCGGGCCCCAGACAGGCGGCCTGGCGGTCCAGGCCCAGGAGGAACTCCGTGAGCAGCGCGCCCGATCCCGTCCGGCCGGACAGTCTCCGGCCGAGCAGGTCGTGCAGCCGGTGCGGGGGCACCGGCAGCAGCGACTGGGGGATGTCGACGCCCACGCCCTCGACCCGGGGCTGTCCCGCGACGGTGCCGAAGACCTTGGTGTCGTACGGGTGCGAGCTGTCGATCAGCGCCAGGTCGCCCGGCCCGAACGTCTCCCGCTGGTCCTCGCCGCGCTTCAGCGCGTGGACGCCGGAGGTGACCATGGTGAGGTGGTACAGCTCGGGCCCGGCGGCGCGGCGCACCCGGCGCTCGTCGCGCCGGAAGCGGGCGGAGGGGAAGGACGTCCGGAGGAGGACGACCGGCCCCAGCTCCGTCCGGCGGAGCCGCGCCGCGAAGTCGGCGGCGTGAACGCTGGTCGCGTCGCAGTCCCGGGTTCTCGCCAGCGTGTCGCGCCAGTGCTCGAAGCCGTCCTCCGTGGACATCCGCTCCTCCCGCGGAGCGCCCCGCATCACCATCGACGTACCCTCCACTGGAGCCGTGTCCCCCGCCGTGCCGAGAAGGCCTCCGAGCCCGGATCATCCACCGCGCGGCAACCCCGGGCAAGCGGGTGTACGAACCATCCGGTGGCCGCGCCCGCCCGGTCGTGCGCCGATCGGCGGACGGGCGCCCGCCCCGCGGGTGTCCTCCGCGTTCCGCCCCGTGGGGGCTGGTAGCTGTTCGCCCATGTCCCACCACCTCAGCGGACCGAACCTCCGCTCACCCCGCGGCGACGCCCGGCTCGACCTGACCGACCTGTTCGCCTTCCCGTCCGCCGACACCCCCGGCAGCACCGTCCTGATCATGAACGTGCACCCGTACGCCTCCGCCGGCGGGGGGCCGGGGTTCCACCCGTCCGCCGTCTACCGGATCAACGTCGACAACGACGGCGACGACCGCGCGGACGTCGCCTACTCGGTCACCTTCTCCGGGCCGACGGACGGGCAGCAGCTCGTCACCGTCCGCCGCGCCTCGGGCGGGGCGGCACGCCACCACGACGACGTGGGCACCGTCCTGTTCGGCGACGTGCCGGTGACCGTCGGGGACGCGCCGCACGTCGTCGCGTCCAACGGCTTCAAGTTCGCGGTCGGCCTGCGCAGCGACCCGTTCTTCGCCGATCTGGAGGGGATCGTCCACGACTTCACCTGGACCGGGCGGGACGCGATGGCGGACGCCAACGTCTACGGCATCGCGCTGGAGGTCCCGGACGCCGACCTGGGGCCGGAACCGACCGTCGGGATCTGGGCGCGGGTCAGTCTCCGCACCGAGGCCGGGCTGGTCTCCGTCGACCGGGGCGCCCACCCCTCGCTGACCGCGTACTTCAACGCGGAGGAGGTCAAGGACGCGTACAACGCGGGCGAGCCGGCCGACGACTGGGACACCTACCGCGAGGCCTGGACGGCCGTCCTCCAGCACACCGGCGACTACACCACCGACGCCGCCACCGAGACGCTGAAGCTCGTCCTCCCCGACGTCCTCCGCTACGACCGCTCCCGCCCGGCGGTCTACCCCAACGGCCGGACCCTCACCGACGACGTGACGTCCGCCCGCCTCACGATGGTCTCCGGCGGCAAGATCACCACTGACCACATCCCCCCGCACACCGACCTGCTCGCGGACTTCCCCCACCTCGGACGCCCCCACCCCGTCCCGCCGGCGGCGTAGCCGGGCGCCCGCTCCGCCGGGGGCGGCGGCCCGCACCCGGCGGAGGGGCCGGACGCCTACAGCTCCCGGACGTGCGGCGGGTTGCCGGTGGAGACGGAGAGCCGTGCCTGCTGGACCTGCAGGTCGGCGTTGCGGACGATCACCCCGGTGTCCCTGGCCATCGAGACGCTCGCGCCGCCGAAGGCGACCGAGATGCCGTCGCCGAAGGTGACCCACTTCTTGAAGTCGTTGATCCCGGAGAAGACGATCCGGTCCGGCAGGGTGACGAGCAGCGGCCGGCCCTCGTGGCTCACCCTCACCCCGCCGTCGACCCTGAGCGGGCCCGTCACCCGGGCCTGGCCGGTGTGCAGCTCGTTCAGGTCGGCCTTCCCGGCGGCGACCACCCCCGGGCCGCTGCCGCCGTCGCGGTGGACCCGGACGCCCTCCGCGGGGAAGTCGATCCAGCCGTCGTCGGTGCCGCGCCCCTGGACCCACTTGGTGTTGACGCCGGTGACGTCGGCCTTGTCGGCGTGCACGGTGCCCCAGGCCGCGGTGCCGTGCTTGCGGACGTTCACGCCGTCCTGCGGGAACTCGATCCAGCCCCGGCCGCCGTCGCGGTCGCCCACCCAGGTGGTGTTGAGGCCCTGGAGGTCGGCGGTCCCGGCGGTCAGGGTGCCGAGGGCCTCGGTGCCGTCGCGGTGGAGGGTGGCGCCGGCCCCGGTGAACCCGAGCCAGCCCTGACCGGCGGAACGGCCGCCCGCCCACTGGGTGTTGACGCCCTCGACGTCGGCCCGGGCGGCGGTGAGGACGCCCGGGACGCTGGTCGGGCCCTGGTAGACGTCGATGCCGTGCGGGGAGAAGAAGATCCACCCCTCGTCGTTGTTCCGTGCCTGGACCAGCCTGGTGATCACCTTGTCGACGTCGGCCCGGCCGGCCTTCACCCGGCCCGGGTCACCCTGCGGGTCGGCCGCGACACCGATGCCGTCCTCGGTGAAGGTGACGCGGCCCTTGCGCTCGGGCCCCTCGACCCACGGGGTGCGCGTCCCGGCGGCGAAGCCGGGGACCAGCGCGTGCACGGTGACGGTGAGGAAGTACCCCCGCTGCTGGTCCTGGCCGCCGGGACGCTTGGCGACCAGGGTGTACGTGGTGCCGCGCGCGGGCGCCGCGGTGGACCAGTCGTACTCCCCGTGCGCCGCCGGGACTCCCGGAGCGGCCGGCGGCACGCGGTGCAGCTCGCCCCCCGAGGCGTCGAGGATCCGGTAGTCGAGGTCGTTCGGGCCGTCCCACCTCAGGCGGAGCGGCTCGTTGGCGTCGCCGTCCAGCAGGTGCTTCTCGGCGCGGAAGTTGCGCGGCACCGCCGGGGTCTGCTTGGCGAAGCCGAGGGTGGTGGTGGAGACGGCGGCCGTGACGGGCCGCTTGTCGTCGCCCTCGCCGGCCGTCTCGTTGATGTCCAGGAGCACCAGGCCGGCGCCCTCGGAGACCGGGAAGCCCTCCAGCTTCAGGACGAGGCCCTCGCGGCTGTCCAGGATCGTGTACTTCTGGTTGACGTTCGGCGGCGGTACGAAGGTGGCCCGGAAGTGGCCCGCCTGGGCGTCCCAGGTGAAGGTCAGGGCGTCGTCGAACGGCGTCGGCCTGGTCCGCTCGATGCTCGTGGTCACCGTGGAGGGGTCGTCCGTCAGGTCCGAGGAGAGCGGTGTGATCGGCAGCTCCACGTCGATGGACCTCAGGTGCACCGGCGAGCGGTGGGTGTTGGTGGCGATGATCCAGACCGTCGCCACGGACGGTTCGCCGGGCAGCGAGGCCCGGAGCGACGACGGGTCCGTGACGATCTGGTAGTTCAGCAAGGACGGCACGGTGCGGACTCCCTACCTCGGTGGCCCGCGCGCTGCGCGCGGGCGACGGAACGGGTGCCGACAGGCCCGTCGACCGTACGCACCGACCCGCCCCCCGGGGGCCGCGATTCCACCGAGTCGGCCCGAAGCGGACGTTCGCCTGGCCGGAACGGGGGAGCGGCCGCCCCGGGAGGGGTGCCGGTGGCGGGGGCTACGGGCGGGGCCAGGCGCGGCCGTCGATGTGCTCGATGCCGGTGTTGAAGCGGCGCAGGTAGGCGGCGAACTCGGCGACGTCCTCCTGCGGCCAGTCGGCCATGACCTGGTCGAGGGCGCGGACGTGGGCCTCGCGCTCCTCGGTGAGGCGGCGGCGGCCCTCCTCGGTGAGGCGGAACTTGCGGGCCATGCCGCCCTCGGGATCGGGGATGCGTTCCAGCAGGCCGGCGCGCTTGAGCGCGGCGGTCTGGCGGTTGAGGGTGGAGACGTCCAGGCCGAAGGCGTCGCTGAGCTGGCCGATGGACATCGGGCCCTGGACGTCGACGCGGCTGAGCAGGATGTAGGCGCTGCGTTCGAGCTGGCTGCCCTCGGGCCGGGCGCTGACCTGGCTCAGGTCGCGGTGGCGGGCGAACACCAGGAACTCCAACGCGACCTGGTGGGTGGGGCTGGCCATGGCTGAGTCCCTTCTGGCCGCTTGACCTGCGGTTTCCCGTGGCACTCCAGTATGCCAGAGAGTGTGCGCTGCACATGATGTGCAAGCCGCACATTGCGGGAGTATGCTGACCGAGTTGTGCGTCATGCACATCCTGTGTGAAGTGCATGCAGGATGCCGGCCGCACAGGTCCGCCCCCCCAGCTGCCGACATCCGAGGAGGCCCGTCATCAACGGCCCCGCCCCCGCCCTCCGCACCGGTCCGATCGTGGCGGTGCTCGCGTTCACCGGCACCGTCGCCGCGATCATGCAGACCCTGGTGACCCCGCTGATCAGCGAGCTGCCCCAGCTCCTGCACACCACCGCCTCCAACGCCTCCTGGGTCATCACCGCGACCCTGCTCTCCGCCGCCGTGTTCGTCCCCATCAGCGGTCGCCTGGGCGACCTGCTGGGCAAGCGGACCATGCTCATCGCCTCCTGCGTCCCCCTGCTGCTCGGCTCGGTGCTGTGCGCGACGTCCTCCTCGGTGGTGCCGATGATCATCGGCCGGGCCCTCCAGGGCATGGGCATGGGCCTGGTGCCGATCGGCATCAGCCTGCTGCGCGACGTCCTGCCGGTCGAACGGCTCGGCTCGGCCATCGCGCTGGTCAGCGCCTCCATGGGCATCGGCGGCGGACTCGGTCTGCCGATCGCCGCCGCCGTCGCCGAGTACGCCAGCTGGCGGGTGCTGTTCTGGGGCACCGCCGCGCTGACCGTGGTGATCATCGGGATGCTCTGGCGGATCGTGCCCGCCGGCGAGTCCCGCCCCGCCGGCGGCGGGCGCTTCGACTTCGTCGGCGCCGCCGGTCTCAGCATCGGCCTGGTCTGCCTGCTGCTGCCCGTCTCCAAGGGCGGCGACTGGAGCTGGGGCAGCAGCCGCACGCTCGGCCTGTTCGCCGCCGCCGTCGCCGTCCTGATCCTCTGGGCCTACTGGGAGCTGCGGACCACCGACCCGCTGGTGGACCTGCGGGTCACCGCCCGCCCGCGGGTGCTGCTCACCAACCTCGCCTCCGTGCTGGTCGGCTTCGGCATGTACGCCCAGGCGCTGGTGATGCCGCAGCTGCTCCGGCTGCCGGAGGCCACCGGCTACGGGCTGGGGCAGTCGATGCTGGCGATGGGCCTGTGGATGGCGCCCGGCGGGCTGATGATGATGGTCGTCTCGCCACTGGGCGGCAAGCTCTCGACCGCGCGCGGCCCCAAGTTCACGCTGGTCGTCGGCGCGTTCACGATCGCCGCCGGATACGCGCTGGCGCTGCCGCTGATGGGCTCCACCTGGGGCCTGCTGGTCGCCGGGATCGTCTCCAACAGCGGTGTGGGCCTCGCCTACGGCGCCATGCCGGCGCTGATCATGAGCGCGGTGCCGCTCTCGGCGACCGCCTCGGCGAACAGCTTCAACACCCTGATGCGCTCGCTGGGCACCTCGGTGTCCGCCGCGGTGGTGGGTGTGGTGCTCTCCCAGATGACCACCGACCTGGGCGGCTTCACCCTGCCCGCGGAGAGCGGCTTCCGGGTCAGCCTGGTGCTCGGCTGCGGCGTCGCCCTGGTCGCGGCCGCCGTCGCCGCGGCCATTCCGGGGCCGCCCGCCGCCAAGCCGCGGTCGGTGCCCGCGGCGCCGCGGGCCGAGGGCGCTCCGGCCGCGCGCTGAGCGTACCGAAGGCCCGCACTCCGTCCGGGGGTGCGGGCCTTCGCGCTGCCCGGGTGCGGCCGGTGTCAGCGGGTCCCGACGACGACCTTCTCGATCACCACGTCCTCCACCGGGCGGTCGTTGCGGGGGTTGACGTCCACGGAGGCGATCGCGTCGACGACCTTCCGGCCGGCCTCGTCGGCGACCTCGCCGAAGATGGTGTGCTTGCCGGTGAGCCAGGTGGTCGGTCCGACGGTGACGAAGAACTGGGAGCCGTTGGTGCCCGGACCGGCGTTGGCCATGGCCAGCAGGTACGGCTTGGTGAACGCCAGGTCGGGGTGGAACTCGTCCGCGAACTTGTAGCCGGGACCGCCCGTGCCGTTCCCCAGGGGGTCGCCGCCCTGGATCATGAAGCCCTCGATGACCCGGTGGAAGACCGTGCCGTCGTACAGCGGCGCGTTGCTCGGCTGCCCGGTGCCGGGATCGATCCACTGCCGTTCGCCCGTGGCGAGTTCCACGAAGTTCTTGACGGTCCGGGGGGCGTGGTCCGGCAGCAGCCGGATCACGATGTCGCCCTTGTTGGTCTTCAGCGTCGCGTACAGCTCTTCCGCCATCTCGATCCTCCGGTCGTGGGCCGGGGTGGCCCCGCTCCTGGTGACCCGGACAGTCTCCGGGCGGGCCGCGGCTCCCCGGGGGCGGCGACACGGCAACTCACCCGCAGGGGTGACGCGGTGTCGAACGGGCGTCCGTGCCGGGCCGTGCCGCCGGGGAGCCGGGCGTGTCCGGTGAGCCGGGCGGCGGGGCAGCGGCGATCGTGTTCCTGACAGAGCCCGTCACCCGACACCGTTCAGGAGAGCCGATGGACAGACGACTGAAGTCCTGGGGGAACAACCGCGCCGGGCAGCTGGGGGACGGCACCTGGGCCGACGTCCGCACCGCGGCCACCGCCGTGCTCGGGCTGACCGGCCGGGAGGTGCTGAGGATCGCGGCGGGCGGGGCGGGCGCGGCGACCGGTCACGGCCTGGCGCTGCTGACCGACCGGACGGTGGTCGCCTGGGGGTCCAACGGCTCTGGCCAGCTCGGGGACGGTTCGCTGCACGGTCACAACGCGCCCGCGCCGGTGCTCCGTCTGTCCGACGTCACCGCCATCGCCGCCGGCGGCACGCACAGCCTCGCGCTGCTCGCCGACCGGACGGTGGTCGCCTGGGGGCAGAACGCCCACGGGCAGCTCGGCAACGGCGACACCGCCGACAGCGGCGTCCCGGTCCGGGTGGGCGGCGGCCTCTACCCGGTCGTCGCGATCGCGGCCGGCCTCAACCACAGTCTGGCGCTGTGCGAGGACGGCCGGGTGTGGGCCTGGGGGCACAACGGCAACGGCCAGCTCGGCGACGGGAGTTCGTCCGCGCGCAACGTGCCGGCGCCGGTCGGCGGCCTGACCGGGGTGACCCTGATCGCGGCCGGGGCCAACCACAGTCTCGCCCTGGTCGGGGCGCCGGCCACCGCCACCCGGACGAACGGCGGCAGCGTGGTGAAGGCCTGGGGGCACAACGCCGCCGGGCAGTTGGGCGACCACACCACCATCAACCGCTTCACCCCGGTCGAGGTGCGGGACGGCTGGGCCGACGGGGTCGCACGGCTCGCGGCGGGCGGCAACCACAGCATCGCCGTCGGCGGCGGGGAGTTCCGGCTCAAGGCCTGGGGCCAGAACGCCTCGGGTCAGATCGGCGACGGCACCACCGCCTTCCGGGTCACCCCCGTCGAGGTGCCGGGCCTCAGTGGCGTCGTCTCGGTGGCGGGCGGGCGGGAGCACACCGTCGTCCTGCTCGACGACCGGACGGTCCGCTCCTGGGGCGGGAACCGTTCCGGCCAGCTCGGTGACGGCACCACCAGCGACCGGAGCGTCCCGGTGGCCGCCCTCACCGTGCCGACCGGCGCGGACCGGATCGCCGCCCCGATCGGCGGGGACTTCAGCCTGGCCCACTGAGGTCGCCGCGGAGCGCGGCCGCCGTCCGGGTCCGGATCCGCCGCCGGTGCTCCGCCGCCGGTGCTCCGCGGCGGGGTGCCGGGGCGGTACGCGGGGAAGCCCGTGGGACGTCCCGCGGGCCTCCCCGGCCTCGCGCCGCTCCGGTCAGCCGGCGGACAGCGGCCTGGCCATCAGGACCTCGTGGCCCGTGCCGTCCGGGAGGGGGTCGCCCGGCTCACCGGTGTCGGTGAAGCCGGCGCGCTCGTAGAGGGCGATCGCGTGCGGGTTGCGGGGCATCACGGCGAGGCGCAGGACCGGGAACCCCCGCTCCGCCGCCCACCGCGCGACCTCGCCGATCAGCCGGGCGCCGACGCCCCGGCCGCGCGCGTCCGGGCCCACCCACATGGAGAGCAGCTCGGCGTACCCGTCCCCGGGTGCGCCGGTGGCCATGCCGGCGGGCACGCCGTCGACGAACGCCACCAGGTCGAGGGCGCCGGGGATCTCCAGGCGGGAGCGCCAGCGCTCCTCGCGGTCGCCCTCGCCCTGCCAGTCGGCGAGGCGGGAGCCGAAGGCGTACGGCGCCTCGGCCAGGGCGGCCAGGCGCAGCTCGCGCCAGAGGGGCCAGTCGTCGGAGGTCAGCATGCGCAGTTCGATCACGGTGTCGACGATGCCCGGCCGCGGGCCGCCCTGACAAGCGGATTTGCCCCGACGGGCGCCGCGCCGCGGCCTCCCCACGACACTGCCGCCACCGCTGCCGCCCCCGCCGCCCGGCCCGCCGGGCGGTCAGCCCGCGAGCGGCGGGGCGAGGCGGGCGAAGGCCTCCTGGCGACGGTACGGGAAGTAGGGGTACGGCGCGGTGCGGCTGCTCGCGGCGTCCAGGCGGGCGACCTGTTCGGGAGTCAGCTCCCAGCCCACCGCGCCCAGGTTCTGCCGCAGCTGGTGCTCGTCGCGGGCGCCGATGATGACGGAGGAGACGGTGGGCCGGCGCAGCAGCCAGTTGATCGCCACCTGGGGGACGCTGCGGCCGGTCTCCCCGGCGATCGCGTCGAGCACGTCGACGACGTCGTACATCAGCTCGTCGTCGACCGGCGGGCCGAAGCCGGCGGTGTCGTGCAGCCGGCTGCCGGGCGGCAGCGGGGTGCCGCGGCGGATCCGTCCGGTGAGGCGGCCCCAGCCCAGCGGGCTCCAGACCAGGGCGCCGACGCCCTGGTCGGCGCCGAGCGGCATCAGCTCCCACTCGTAGTCCCGGCCGACGAGGGAGTAGTAGACCTGGTGGGCGACGTAGCGGGGGCGGGCGTCGCGGTCGGCCGCGGCGAGGGACTTCATCAGCTGCCAGCCGGAGAAGTTGGAGACGCCGGTGTAGCGGACCTTGCCGGCCCGGACGAGGTCGTCGAGGGTGGCGAGCACCTCCTCGACGGGGGTGGCGGCGTCGAAGGCGTGCAGCTGGAAGAGGTCGAGGTAGTCGGTGCCGAGGCGGCGCAGGGCGGCGTCGACCGCGGTGACCAGGCGGGCGCGGGAGGTGCCGGCGTCGTTCGGGCCGTCCCCGGTGGGGAGGCCGGCCTTGGTGGAGATCAGCACCCGGTCGCGGCGGCCCTTGACCGCCCGGCCGAGGACCTCCTCGGAGGCGCCGTCGGAGTAGACGTCGGCGGAGTCGAAGAGGGTGAGGCCGGCGTCGATGGCGATGTCGAGCAGGCGGCGGGCGCCGGCGGCGTCGGTGTCGCCCCAGGCGCCGAAGAGCGGGCCACGGCCGCCGAAGGTGCCGGTGCCGAGGGAGAGGGCGGGGACGGTGAGGCCGGACGCGCCGAGGCGGCGGTACTCCATGGAAGGATCCCTTCACTAACGGGACTGTTGTGCCGTTAAGATGACTGGACCCTAGCACTCCCGCTGGCGCTAATGGAACCGGAGTCCCGTTAATGACCGAATCGACCTCTCCCGCCCCGTCCGGATCGGGCATGCTGCGGCCCGGGGGCCGCACCGCCCGGGTCCGCGGCGCCGTGCTGCGGGCCGCCGAGGACGCGCTCGTCGAGGCGGGCTTCGCCGGGCTCGACCTCGGCGACGTCGCCCGGCGGGCCGAGGTCGGCCGCACCACCGTGTACCGGCGCTGGGGCTCGGCCGGCGCGCTGCTCGCCGACGTGCTCGCCGACATGGCCGAGCAGTCGCTCCCGCGCTCGCGCACCGGCTCCCTCCGCGAGGACCTTCGCGCCAACGCCCACCTCGTCCGGCGCACCCTCGCCGACCCCCGCCAGGGGGCGCTGTTCCGGGCCGTCCTCGTCGCCGGTGCCTGCGACCCGGCCGCCGCCGAGGCCCTGCACCGCTTCTACCGGATCCGGCTGGACGAGTGGGCGCCGTGCGTGACGGAGGCCGTCGGGCGCGGTGAAATCCCGCCCGGCACCGACCCGCGCGAGGTCGTCCGGGCCGTCTCCGCCCCGCTCTACCACCGCATGCTGACCTCGGCCGACCCGCTCGACGAGGCCGCCGCCGACCGGGCCGCCGACGCGGCTCTCGCCGCCGCGAGGGCGGGCGCGTTCGTGTCCCCGCCGGCGGGCTGAACCCTGACCCGCGCCCCTGAGCGGGGGCTCGGGGGCGGTGGGACCCAGGGCCCACCCGGGCGCGTCCTCCTACGCCGGGCGGCGGAGCACCGTCCCATCCCGGCGCAGGAGGGGTGAGGGGCCCGCCGGGCCCGAGACTGGAGTCGATCGAGGACAGCGGATCTGCACAGAGGGACGGGCATGGCACTGCGCGACGGACGGACGATTTCCCTGCTGACGGTCGGGGCGGCGACGGCCCTGCTCACCGCCCTCGCACCGGCGACGGCGTTCGCGGGCGACGGGGAGCCGCTGCGGGGGTACGAGCGGCAGAAGCTCCGCTGGGAGGCGTGCGAGGGGAGCGGGACGGCCGGTTCCGAGTGCGCGGACGTCACGGTGCCGCTGGACTACGCGGACCCCGGCGGCCGCACGATCGGCCTCGCGGTCTCGCGGATCAGGGCGACCGACGCGAAGCAGCGGCGCGGCGTGCTGCTGATGAACCCGGGCGGGCCGGGCCAGTCGGGTCTCGGCATGCCCGCGGAGATGCAGCCGCTGCTGTCGGCGGAGGTCCGGGCCCGCTACGACCTGGTCGGCTTCGACCCCCGCGGGGTGGGGCGCAGCTCGCCGATCGGGTGCGGTCTGACGCCCGCCGAGCAGGCCCCCTTCCACCCCTACGACACGGCGACGTTCGCCGCGGACGTGGCCTGGGCCCGGACGGTGGCCGACAAGTGCCGGGCCAAGGCCGGGGACACGCTGCCGCACATCACCACCCGCAACACGGCCCGGGACATGGACGTCGTCCGGGCGGCGCTGGGCGAGCGGAGGATCTCCTACTACGGGTACTCGTACGGCACCTACCTGGGCGCCGTCTACACCCAGATGTTCCCCCGGCGCGCGGACCGGTTCGTGCTGGACAGCGCGCTCGACCCGGCGCTCGCCTGGCGGGGGACGCTCCGCGCGACCGCGCCGGCGGCCGAACTCGCCTTCACCCGGTGGACCGAGTGGGCCGCCGCCCGCCACGCCGAGTACGGGCTGGGCGCCACCCCGGCGGAGGTCCGGAAGGCGTTCTGGGACCTCGTGGCGCACGCCGACCGCACGCCCGTTCCGGTGGAGGGCGGGGCGCTCAGCGGTGACGCCATCCGGTCCGCGTACGCCGGATTCGTCCGGGTCGAGGCCGTCACCCCCTGGATCGTCGCGCTCAGGGCGGCGGCCGCGGGCGGCCCGGCCGTGGCCGCCGCCGGGGAGGGCGGGAGCCGGGCCGGGGAGGCGCCGGCCGCCGGGACGGACAACCCGGCCGCCGTGACGTGGGCCCTGTTCTGCGGCGAGGGCCGCGACTGGCCGCGCGACCCCGAGCAGTACCGCCGCGACGCGGTCCGCGACCGGGCCCGGTACCCGCTGGCCGGTGACCTCGGCGCGACCGTCCAGCCCTGCGCGTTCTGGAAGCGGCAGGCCGCCGAGCCGGCCACCGTGGTGGACAACGGCGCCGAGGCGCTGATCGTGCAGAACCAGTGGGACGTGCAGACGACCCCCGCGACGGCGCAGGGCATGCGGCGGGCACTGCACGGATCCCGGATGATCACGGTGGCCGACGGCGTGGGCCACGGCGTGGTGCCGGCCGGCCCGTCCTGCGCGAGCGCCGACATCGACCGCTACCTGACCACCGGCCGGCTGCCCGCCGCCGACCGGACCTGCCACGGCTGAGCCGCTGAAGCCGGTCCGCCGCGGCCGGTCCGTCGCGGCGGGCGGGCGCGGCGGTCGGGCGGCGGCCCCCCCGGCGCAGCGCCCCGCCCCCCGGGGGGGGGGGGCGGCGATGTAATCCCCGGCCGCGGC
>NZ_JBHJRC010000214.1:0-14335 GCF_042261735.1 Kitasatospora sp. NPDC056327
CCCCGGAGCCGGCCGCAGGCGCTGTCCCGGGACCGCCCCGAGACATCCCCGCCCCGGTCCCGGCCCGGCGCTCCCGGGGCCCGGGACCGGCCCGGACGGCGGCCGGGCGCCGGACGGGACCGGGGACGGGACCGGGCACCCGTGCGGCCGGGACGGCAGGCGGCACACGGTGGAGACCGGAAACGGCCCGGCACACGGACCGAAGGACAGCGAAGGAGTCCCCGTCATGACGGGCACCGTCATCACCGACCTCCGCCGGCGCGGCGCCGTCGATCCCAGCCGGGTGCTGACCGGACCGCTGCGCGTCGTCGGACTGCAGTGGCTCGACCCGGGCCGCAGCACCGCGGTCGCCGCCGAGGGCGTCGAGCGCGCCCTCTACGTCACGGCGGGTTCCGGCACCGCCACGGTGCCCGGGGCCGACCCGGGCAGCGGGACCGGAACGGACTCCGCCATCCCGCTGGTCGAGGGCACCGCCGTGACCCTGCCGCTCGGCGCGCGCACCGTGCTCACCGCCGGCACCGCCGGCCTGGAGTACTTCCACGCGGTGCTCTCCGTCGCCGGCCGCCCGGGCGGGCCGATCGCCCACCCGGCGGCGGACCGCCCGACCGCCGAGCCTCCCGCGCCCGAGCCTCCCGCGCCCGGGCGTCCCGCCACCGGCCGTCCCGCGGCCGAACGCCCCGCCACCGGCCGCCCCGCCCGGCAGCGTGACCGCCGGGCCGCCGACCACCCCGACCGTCCCGACACCCCTCCGAGCCCGAAGGGAGGCGAGCCCCGGTGATCGTCACCACCGCGACGGCCTCGGCCGCCGTCATCCTCGGCCCGCACGGCGAACGCGTCCGCGTGCGCTGCCTGGCGCGCCGCTCCATGCTCGCCAGCGCCTGCGAGAGCTTCGACCACCTGCGGCTCAGCCCCGGCGCCCACCACGCGCTGCCGGGGCGGCCCGACGGCGAGACCGTGCTGTTCGTGGTGCGCGGCTCGCTGCTCGTCGGCCGGGCCGCCGACGAGCCGGACCACCTGGCCGCCGACGGCGACCTGCTGCTGGCGACCCGGGGCCACGGGCTCCTCCTGGAGGCCGGCCCGCTCGGTGCGGAGGTGCTCTGCCTCGCCCTGGCGGCGCCCGGCCGCACCGTCGCCACCAGGCGCTCGCAGGCCCGGCGGCGCTCCGACCGGCGGAGCCGGCCGTGACCGGCCGCACCGGGGCAGCCGTCCCGGCCCCCGCCACCCCGGCGGGGGCCGGGGGCACCCGGGCGCCCGGCACCATGGCGGCGCTGCGGTTCGAGGCGCCGCACCGGGTGGTCCTCGCCCGGGTCCCGCGACCGGCGCCGCCCGGGCCCGACACCGTCACCGTGCGCACCTCCCTGGTCGGCCTCTGCGGCACCGACCTCGAACTGCTCCACGGCACCGCCGCCTACCTGCTCGACGGCCGGGCCCGCTACCCGCTGGTCCCGGGGCACGAGTGGTGCGGCACGGTCGCCGAGGTCGGCGGGGCGGTCACCGAGTTCGTGCCCGGCGACCGGGTGGTGGGCCACACCATGGTCCACTGCGGCCTGTGCCGGATGTGCCGGTGCGGGAGCCGCCCGCTCTGCGAGCGGCTGACCGAGGTCGGGCTCTACGGCCGCCCCGGCGCGGCCGCCGAGTACGTGACCCTGCCGGAACGCTCGCTGTCCCGGATCCCCGGCCACGTGTCCGACCGGGCGGCCGTGCTGGTCGAGCCGGCGGTCACCGTGGTGGCCGGGCTGGAACGGGCCCGCTGCGGGCTCGGCGACCGGGTGGCCGTCCTCGGCACCGGCACCATGGGCCTGCTCGCCGTCCAGCTCGCCGCCCGCCTGGGCGAGTCGGTGGACGCGGTCGGCATCGACCCGGCCGGCCGGCGGCTGGCGCTGCGCTGCGGCGCGCGCCGCGCCCTGAGCCCCGAGCAGGCGCGGGCCGAGGGACCGGGGCGGTACTCGCTCGCGGTCGAGGCCGCGGGTGCGACGGAGGCGTTCGCGCTCGGCCTGGACCTGCTCGAACCGGGCGGCCGGCTCGCCGTGATCGGGGTGGCCGGCCGGCCGTGCCCGGACTTCTCCCCGGGGCAGCTCGCCCTGCGGGGCCTGGAGGTGATCGGCGTGCGGCACGGCCTCGACCACTACGACCGCACCCTGCGGCTGTTCGGCGACGGCGTCCTGACGGCGGGACCACTGATCGCCGCCGTGCTGCCGCCGTCCGCCGGGCCGGCGGCGTTCCGGCTGCTGGCCGGCGGGCGCAGCGGCCCGCCCAAGGTGCTCCTCGACTTCGGCGGCGCCGGCCGGCCCGCCACCACCCCTCCCGCCACGGCCACGGCCACCGCCGTCACCCCGGCCATCCCGTCACCCGCCACCGAAGGAGACTTCGCGTGATCCTCGTACCCGCGGCCGTCCCCCGGACGGCCCCCGCCTTCCGGCGGCTGATCGATCCGCAGCACCTGCCGTCCGCCCGGGGCGGCCTGACCGTCGAGACCCTGCCGCCCGGCGTCCGCGTCGAGCACCACCCCTCCCGGGTGGGCGAGTCGGTGACCCTGGTGCTCTCCGGCGGGATCCGCTCGGCCGGGCGCGTGCTCGGCCCGGGCGAGGGCCTCTACCACCCGCCCGGCAGCTCCTGCGGCATCACCGCCCTGCCCGGCGCACCCGCCGCGGTGCTGACCGTCCGGCCCCTCGCGGTGCCCGGCGACCGGCCCGCGCGGCGCCCGTCCGCCGTCCCGCTCGCACCGTCCGCGCCCGGCGTGCCGGCCGCCCGCACCGGGGGGACCGGGACGGACCGCCCGCCCGCCGCTCCGGACGGGCCGATCGCCGGTTCGGCCGGCATGGCGGTGCGCTGGCTGGCCACCGACGGGACGGTCGGCGCCCACCGGCTCACCGTGGCCGCCTCGGTCTTCGGCGCCGGCGGCGGTCACGACCTGCACCGCCACCCGCACGCCGACGAGTTCTTCCTCGTCCTCTCCGGCGGCGGCACCCATCTCACGGCGGACACCGAGGTCCCGGTCCGGGCCGGGGACCTGGTGTTCGTCCCGGCCGGCGAGTGGCACGGCTTCCGGACGGCCCCGGCCGGTCCGACCGCCGCGCTCTACGGCTACCTGGGCGCGCCGAGCCTGGCCCGGGCCGGCTACCAGGTCCGCCCGGCCGCCCCGGCGCGGGAGGCGACCCGATGACCACCGGCACCCCGCTGAGCACCCCGCCCCCGGTGGCGGTCGTCACCGGGGCCAGCTCCGGCATCGGCCGGGCCGTCGCGATCGCCCTGGTCCGGGCCGGGCACACCGTGGCGATCGGCTACCGCACCGACCGCGAGGCGGCCCGCCGGACGGCCGGGCTGGCCGGCGGGCGGACCCTGCTGCTGCCGCTCGACCTCGCCGAACCGGCGGCCGCGGCGCGGGCCGTGCACGGCGCCGCCGAACAGCTCGGCGGCATCGACGTCCTGGTCAACTGCGCCGGGGTCAACCGCCGTTCGCCGGTGCTCGACGAGACCCTGGACGACTGGGAGCGGATCCTCGCGGTGGACCTCACCGGGCCCTTCGCCTGTGCCCAGGCGGCGGCCCGCCGGATGGTCGGGCAGGGGCGCGGCGGGCGGATCGTCAACGTCACCTCCGTCCACGAGTTCGTGCCGATCCCGGGCGGCGCCGCCTACTGCGCGGCCAAGGGCGGGCTGGGCGGGCTCACCAAGGTGATGGCCCTGGAGCTGGCGCCGTACGGGATCACCGTGAACGCCGTCAGCCCCGGGGAGACCGCGACCCGGATGAACGGCGTCCTCGACGACCGGGACCTCACCGGCCTCGCCCGGCCCGGCATCCCGATGGGGCGCCCGGGCCGGGCCGCCGAGGTCGCCGCGGCCGTCGTCCACCTGACCGGGCCGGACGCCGGCTACACCACCGGGGTGTCGCTCACCGTCGACGGCGGCCTGAGCCTGATGAGTGCCGTCGCCAACCAGCGCGACGCCGCCCACGAGCAGGCCGCCCTCCGGACCGGGCCCGCCCCGGCCGCCCCCGGGCCCGCCCCGGCCGCCCCCGCTCCCCGTGTCCCGCACATCCCCCACGCCCCGTACGCCCCCGGAAGGAGCGAGCGATGACCGGCATCCCCGGCGCCCGCGCCGTGCACCACGTCGCCTTCACCGTCCCCGACCTCGACCAGGCGGTCGCCTTCTTCACCGACGTGCTGGGGGCCCGGCTGCTCTACCGCCTCGGCCCGGTCGCCGCCCCGCCCGGGGACGCGGACTGGATGCACCGCCAGCTCGGCGTCCACCGGGAGGCGGTGGCGCACATCGCGATGCTGCGGCTGGGCCCGGTCACCAACCTGGAGCTGTTCCGGTACACCGCCCCGGACCAGCGGCGCGAGCAGCCCGCCAACAGCGACTGGGGCGGGCACCACCTGGCGATCGCCGTCGACGACGTCGACCGCGCCGTCCGCTACCTGCGGCGGCAGCCCGGCGTCGAGGTGCTCGGCGAGCCCCAGACCGTCGCCGTCGGCGGCCCGATCGACGGCGACCGCTGGGTCTACTTCCGCACGCCCTGGGGCCTCCAGCTGGAGGTGCTCGCCATGCCGCCCGGCATGGCCTACGAACGCTCCACCCCCGCCCGGCTGTTCACGCCCACCGCGCCCTGGGACGACCTGGACGGCCCGCCGGACGGGACCGGTGCCGCATGATCGGGACCGTCGCCGCCGTGGTGCGGGAGGCCGGCGGCCCGTTCCGCCTGGAGACCGTCCGGCTGGACGGGCCGCGCCCGGACGAGGTGCTGGTGCGGATCCGTGCCGTCGGGATCTGCCACACCGACCTGAGCGTGCGGGCCGGCCGGACGCCCGCGCCGCTGCCCGCCGTCCTCGGCCACGAGGGCGCGGGCACCGTCGAGGCGGTCGGCGGCGCCGTCACCCGGGTGCGGCCCGGCGACCGCGTCGTGCTGACCTTCGACTCCTGCGGCGCCTGCCCGTCCTGCCGCACCGGTCGGCCGGTGCGCTGCGACCACTGGGGCGCGCTCAACCTGTTCGGCGGCCGGCGGCCGGACGGCAGCGCCACCGTGCGGGGGACGGGCCGCCACCGCGGCGCCCCCCTGCACGGCCACTTCTTCGGCCAGTCCTCCTTCGCCGGGTACGCGCTGGCCTCCGAACGCAACGCGGTGCCCGTGCCCGGCCCGCCGGTGCCGTTCGAACTGCTCGCCCCGTTCGGTTGCGGCGTGCAGACCGGCGCCGGCGCGGTGTTCAACGTGCTGCGGCCCGGGCCGGGCGACACCCTGGTGGTGTTCGGCGCGGGCGCGGTCGGCCTGGCCGCCGTGCTCGCGGCCCGCTCGACGCCGGCCGTGCGGATCGTCGCGGTCGACCTGCGCCCGGCCCGGCTCGCACTGGCCCGGGAGCTGGGGGCCACCGACGTCGTCGACGCGGGCGCCGGGGACCCGGTCGCGGCGGTCCGCGCCCTCACCGGAGGCCGCGGCGCGGAGCACACGCTGGAGACCAGCGGCAGTGTCCGGGCGCTGCGCCAGGCGGTGGAAGCGCTGGCCGTCGGCGGCACCTGCGGCGTGGTGGGCGCGCCCCCGGCCGGCAGCGAGGTGGCGCTGGACGTCCCCGGGCTGCTCGCCGGGGCACCCAGGATCGTCGGCGTGAACCAGGGGGCGAGCGTGCCCGAGCGGTTCCTGCCGGCCCTGGTGGACCTGTTCCGGGCGGGACGGCTGCCGGTGGACCGGCTGGTGCGCACCTACCCCTTCGCGGACGTCGAGGAGGCGGCCGCGGCGGCGGGGGCGGGGGAGGCGGTGAAGCCGGTGCTGATGCTGCCCTGAACCGGCGCGACCCGCCGGTCCGCCGGTCCGCCGTTCCGTCCGCGTCCCGTTTCCGGGACCGGAACGGGACGGCGGACCCATGTGCCCGGGGCACCGCCACGGCCAGAGTGGAGGCAGAGCGGTCGATCGGATCGGCCACTCGGAGCACGAAGAGTCTGGAGCCCCTCCCATGGCAACGAACACGGCATCGAAGACGCTCGGCGTCGCGTCCGTCCTCGTCGGCGTCGCCGCGGCGACCGCGGTCATCAGGAGCGCCGTGGTCGGCGCGGTGGCCAAGCCGGCCCCCGCTGCCGCCGCCGCCGAGACCGAGCGCCGCTGCAAGCCCGGCGAGAAGGACTGCCGCTGATCACCCACGATCGATCCGACCCCCGCGGTCGCTTCCCGACCGCCCCCGAACCCCGCCCCCGCCCCCGGTCCTCCGGGAGCGGGGGCGGGGGTTGGTCGGCGCCGGTGAGGCCGGACCCCGGGCGCTCAGGCGGCCGTGCCGCGCTCCCGCGACGGGTGCCGGGGGAGGACGGCCAGCACCCGCGTCCCGCTCTCCCGGGGGAGCCGGTCGACGGTGCAGCGCCCGCCGATCTCGGCCGCCCGGTCCGCCATCGACCGCAGCCCGACCCCGCCGGACGTCCCCGTCCGGGCCAGGTCCGCGCCGGGCGTTCCCGCATCCTCCGCGTCCACGGAGCCCCCGGTGCTCCACGTGCCCCCGGCGGGCTCCTCGGGGGTGCCGAGGCCGATCCCGTCGTCCTGGACGGTCAGCGTCAGGTTCGCCTCGTCGACCCGCAGCGTCACCCGGACGTGCCGGGCGTGGGCGTGCCGCAGCACGTTGTTCAGCGCCTCGGCGGTGATCCGGTAGGCGGCGACCTCGACGGCGGCGGGCAGGTCGGGCAGCGGGTCCGGCTCAAGCGCGGCCGTGACGGCGAGGCCGTCGCCGCTGAACGAGACGGCCAGGTGCTGGACGGCCCGGGTGAGGCCGAACTCGCCCAGCGGGGCGGGGCCCAGCCGGTCGGTGATCCGGCGGACCTCCTTGATCGTCATCGCCAGGTCGACCGAGATGTCCCGCAGCGTCCGCGCGACCCCGTCGGCCCCCGGCCCGGCCCCCGGCCCGGTCACCGCCCCCGCTCCGGTCCCCGCTCCCGTCCCCCTCCCCGCCCCCGCCCCCGCCCCCGGAGCCGGAGCCACGGCGGAGGCCGCCGAGGCCGCGTTGTCGACCCGCAGCCGCAGTCCGGCCAGTGCCGGACCGAGCCCGTCGTGGATGTCCCGGCGCAGCCAGCGCCGCTCCTCCTCGCGCGCGGCGACGATCTGCTCCCGGCTGGCCTGCAGGTCCTCCTGGAGCCGCAGCGAGGCGACGGCGGGCGAGGCCTGGTCGGCGAGCGAGCGCAGGATGTCGACGTCGCTCGGTTCCAGCCGCTCCTCGCCCGCCCGCAGCCCGACCGTCAGCTCCCCGATCACCGCGCCGTGGTGGACCAGCGCGAAGTCCCGGACCGGCCCGTCCAGCCGTCCGACCGCGGCCAGCGGCCGCCGTCCCGCCCGGGTGGTGACCGCCAGGCCCACGCCCGGCAGCTTCAGCTCCTCCGCGACCGCCGTGCAGAGCGCGGCCGGCAGCAGACCCGGCTCGACCACCTGCCGGACCTGCCCGGCCAGGGTCCGCAGCACCTGGTAGGGCTGGGCGCGGTCGCCGTAGTAGAGCCGGTCCACCAGGCCGACGGCCCACCGGGCGGCCCTCGGCAGGCCCGCGCCCAGGGTGAAGACCAGGGCGATCAGCAGCAGTGCGGCGGCGCCCCGGCCGGGCACCAGCCACCCGGACAGCACCGCCGCGCACACCACGAACAGCACGATGAGCCCGGTGGCGAGCAGCAGCCCGGTCAGCACCGACCGGGCCGCCCGGTCCAGCCGCCACCCGCCGTCGCGCACCACCAGGAAGGCGACGGCCACCGCCCACACCGCGCCGGCCGCCGTGAACAGCGAGTAGCTCAGCCAGTACTCGTACGGGTAGCGGCGGGTGTAGTAGTCCTGCATGCCCGCCCAGAGCAGGTAGGCGCCCAGCATGCCGGCCAGGTGCGCGCGCCGCCGGGGCGCGCTGCGCCGCAGCAGCCGCACCAGCAGCACGGTGGCCGCGATGCCGATCAGCAGGTAGTTGACCGGGTCGTAGAGGCTGTCGAGGTGGTCGGACACGGAGCCGAAGAACTCCGCGGGCGCGCTGCCGGCGAGCGGATTGGGGTGCCCGAAGACGGTCTCCCGGTTCAGGAAGGACATCGCGTCCGGGAGCACCCAGAGGGTGACGGCGCCGATGTACCACCACCACCGGCGGGTGGTGAGCCGGCCGGCCGGCAGCCAGAGCGGCAGCACGTAGAACAGGGCTCCGCTGACGGTGTCGCACACGCCGCGCACCACCGCGGCGGCGCCCACGAGCCCGGGATCGGACACCTCCACCCAGACGGGCGCGGCGGCGGCGCTGGGCAGCATGGACGTCAGCGCGTAGACGAGCATCACCCAACCGAGCGGATTTCCCGGCCGGTGGGCGTGCAGCAGCATCCCCGCGCCGGCCGTCGGCAGCGCGTACAGCAGGATCGCCAGCTGGTCGCGGGGGGCCTCCACCCCGGGGGCGCCGAGGTGGACCAGCACGTAGCCGGCCCAGAGGGTGGCGACCGCCAGGCAGAGCACGGTGAGGGCCGCGGCGGCGGTCAGCCGGCGCTGGGCGGGGGTGCGGCGGGGCAGGGCACCGCCGGGCGCGTGGGGCCGGGGCCGGAAGGGGATCACCGTGGTCATGGCACCGCCTAGGGAGGGGTGGGGAGGGTCCACCGACGGCCGGTCGCCTGGCCGGGCGCGCCGGCACCAGTCTCACCCGCCCGCCGTCCCGGGCGCATGGGGCAGCGGTCTCGGCCGCGCCGGCCGGCGGGCACCGCGGCCCGGTCCGGGCGCCCGCACGCCCGGGCCGCGCCGCACCCGGCGGGGTGCCGGGCGGCCGGGCCGGCGACGGACCGGACACCCGCGGTCACTTCCGTCACGGAAGGTCACGGGAGTATCGCTGGTAGTGTCGGCCATGTGGATGAAGAGCAGCCCGCCGAAGACCCGCAGCAGCCGGAGGACCGGCCTGACGAGGAGCCGGCCGCGGGGCCCGTCCGGGTCCTGATCGTCGACGACCACCCGCTGTTCCGGGAGGGCCTGAAGGCCGCCCTGGAGAGCGCCGAGGGCATCGTCGTCGTCGCCGAGGCCGAGCGCTGCGGCGACGTCCCGGAGGCGGTCGCCCGGCACCGTCCGGACATGGTGGTGATGGACCTCTCGCTGCCCGACGGCTCCGGTCTGGAGGCCACCCGCCGGCTCTCCGCCGGCCCGCAGCCCGCCCCGCCGGTGCTGATGCTGACCATGGCGGACGACGACGGCAGCCTGCTCGCCGCGCTCCAGGCCGGGGCCCGCGGCTACCTGGTGAAGGGCGCGGGCCGCGAGGAGGTGCTGCACGCGGTGCGCACGGTCGCGGCCGGCGGCGCGGTCTTCGGCGCGGACGTGGCCGAGCGGATCACCGCCCTGCTGGCCGGTGCCCGGGTGCGGGAGGCCGGACAGCTCTTCCCGGCGCTCACCGCCCGCGAGGCGGAGGTCCTCGACCTGGTGGCGCGCGGCCTGGACAACCGCCGGATCGCCCGCGAGCTGGTGGTCGCCGAGAAGACGGTCCGCAACCACGTCACCCACATCTTCGAGAAGCTGCACGTCGCGACCCGCGCCGAGGCCGTGGCCCGGGCCCGCGACATGGGCCTCGGCGACGGCTGACCCGGGTCCGTCCGGCCGGCGGCCCGCCCCGGGGCCGCGCCCGCCCCGCCGCCTCCGGGGCCGGAATCGGACCGCCGTCCCGCGCCTCCGGGACGGCGGGACGCGCAGGATGCGAGGGAGAGGAGGCCCTCATGAGCGAACCGGCCGCGACCCCGGTCACCCCCGCCCCCGCCCGGCACCCCGCCGCGCCGCACCTGCGGCCCGCCCGGCCCGCCGGAGGAGTCCGGCGGGTCCGCCCGCCGGCCCCGGCCGTCCCGCCGGGCGCCCCGGCCGCGCCCCGGCGCCCCGGGACGGCCCCGGCGGCCTGGGTCTGCGCCGCGACCCTGCTCAGCGGACTCGGCTGGGTCCTGCTCGCCGTCACCCACCAGGACGCCGCCTGGGCGGGCCCGTTCTACCTGCACGACGGCGAGACCGTCCTGCTCGGCTTCGCCTTCGCGCTCTCCGGCCTGCTCGTCCTCGCGCACCGCGCGGCGCCCGCCGCCGGCCGGCCGCCCGCGGTCCCCGGCGCCGTCCCCGCCCCGGCCGGCCCCGCCGCCACGGCCGGAACGCCGGCCGGCCGCAGCCTCGGCCGCTGCCTGCTCGCCGCCGGCCTCGGCGGCTGCCTCTCCCGCTTCGTCCTGCTGGCCGGCGCCGCCGCCGGAGCCGGACCGGAGGTGCGGGCCCTCGGCGCGGTCCTGCTGCTCGTCTCCGTCGCCCTGTTCATCTTCGTCTCGGTCGCCCTCCCGCTCTGGCTCCCCGAGGGGCGGCTGCCCGGCGGACCGGGCCGCGCCTTCGTCGCGGCCGTCGCCGTCTGGAGCGTCGTCCACGCGTGCGCGGTGCGCCTGGGCACCCCGCTGCCCTACTACGGCGACGTCCTGCTGCCGTCCGGGCGCGGGCCGCTGGGCCTGGACGAGTGGCACGCCACCCTGGTCGCCTGGGGCCTGGTGGTGACCAGCCTGACCGTGGCCGCCGTCCGCTGGCGGCGCTCCGCCCGCCCGCACCGCGGCGTCGCCGCCGTCCTGGTGCCCTACCTGGTCTGGCTGGTCACCACCAACATCGCGCTGCGGCTCGGGCACGCGGAGAGCGTCGCCGCGGTCGCCTACTTCTCCGGCTCCGCGCTGTGGATGCTCGGCGCGGTCGGCTACGCGTTTACCCGCGACCGCTCCCGCTACCTCGACCGGGCGACCCGCCGGATGCTCAGCGTCCTCGCGCTCACCGCCCTGCTGATCGCCGGCTACCTCGGCACCGCGCTGGCGCTGCGCCGCGCCCTGCCGCAGGCCAGCAGCACGGGCGCACAGCTGCTCGCGGCCGGGGCGCTCGCCATCGGCGGACTCCTCGGGCCCACCACCCGCTGGGTGGTGCGGGCCGTCGACCGCTTCTACTACGGCGACCGGGCCCGTCCCTACCAGGTGGTGCGGGCGCTCGCCGAGCGGCTGAGCCGCGCCGTCAGCCCGGCCGACGCCCCGCCGCTGCTCTGCGACACGGTGGTCAACGCGCTCGGCCTGCCCGGCGCCCGGGTCGTCCTGCACACCCGCACCGGACCGCACGAACTCGCCGCCGTGGGCACCCTCGGCCCCGACAGCCAGGTGTTCCCGCTCAGCTACGAGGGCACCGTCATCGGCGACCTGTACGCGCCGCCGCGCGCCGGCCAGCCCGAACTGGACGCCCAGGACCACGAGGTGCTGCGCTTCCTCGCCGACCAGGCCGCGCCCGCGATCGCCTCGCTGCGGATGTACGAGGAACTCCAGCGCGGGCGCCGCCAGATCGTGCTCGCCCGCGAGGAGGAGCGCCGCCGCCTGCGGCACGACCTGCACGACGGCCTCGGGCCCACGCTCTCCGGACTCCGGCTGGGCGTGGACACCGCCCGGGCCGCGGTGCCCGAGGACTCCGCGGCGGCCCGCTCGCTGCGCGCGGTGTCGGCCGGGATCGGCCAGGCGATCGACGAACTGCGCCGGATCACCGAGGGGCTGGCGCCGGCCGCGCTCGCGGGGGAGGGCCTGGCGGTGGCGCTGCGCCGGCTGGTCACCGAGCTGGACGGGCCGCGGGTGCGCATCGCGCTGGTGCTGGACCCGGACCCGCCGCCCGCGCTGCCGGCCGCCGTGGAGGTGGCGGCGCTGCGGATCAGCGGGGAGGCGCTGCACAACGTGCTGCGCCACTCGGGGGCCGGCCGGGCCCGGCTGACCCTGCGGGTGCGGCCGGAGGCGGTGGTCGTCGAGGTCTGGGACGACGGGTGCGGGTTCCCGGAGCCCGGTGCGGACGCCGTCTCCGGGGGCGCCGGCCGGCGGGCCGGTTCGGGGGTCGGGCTGCGCTCGATGGCCGAGCGGGCCGAGGAGCTCGGCGGCCGGTTCGGCACGGGCAACCACGACGGCGGGGCGGTCGTCCGGGCGGTGCTGCCGCGGGCGCCGGAGCCGCCGCCGGCCGCGGGCTGAGCGTGCGGACCCGGTGCCGACCCGGTGCGGACCAGGTGCCGACTCCGTGCCGACCCGGTGCGGACCCGGGGCCGGCCGGGCGCTGACCGGGCCCCGGCGGGCCCGGCCGCGCCCGGTCGGGGCCGGTGTCCGGGCCGCTGCCTCTTGACGGGGTCGCCCGTTCCCCCAATCATCATGGTCGCGTCAACTTTCGCGGCCCGTCACCACCCCACACCCCCTCACCACCCCGTGGCTGCCCGCGAATCGGCGCGCTTCCGTTCTGCCCCATCAGACACCGGAGCCCCCCTTGACCGAGCGCGCCCCGCGGCGATCCCGCCTGCGCCGATCCGCCCTGTCCGCCGCTGCCGCCGTCACCTTCGCGGCCGCCCTCCTCACCCCGGCCGCCACGGCGGCCCCCGCGGCCCCCGCGCCGCCCGTCGCCCCCGCCGTCGCGGCCCCCGACATCCCGGTCGCCAACGTCAAGGCGCACCTGGCCCAGCTGCAGTCGATAGCCAACGCCAACGGAGGCAACCGGGCCCACGGCCGGTCCGGCTACAAGGCCTCGATCGACTACGTGAAGAGCAAGCTCGACGCGGCCGGCTACACCACGACCCTGCTGACCTTCAGCTACAACGGCTCCACCGGCTACAACCTGATCGCCGACTGGCCCGGCGGCGACACCTCGCACGTCGTGATGGCCGGCGCCCACCTGGACTCCGTCACCGGCGGCCCGGGCATCAACGACAACGGCTCCGGCTCGGCCGGCGTCCTGGAGACCGCGCTCGCCGTCTCGCGGGCCGGCCTCAAGCCCACCAAGCACCTGCGGTTCGGCTGGTGGGGCGCCGAGGAGTACGGCATGGTCGGCTCCAAGAACTACGTCAACGGCCTCGGCGCCACCGAGCGTTCGAAGATCGAGACCTACCTCAACTTCGACATGATCGGCTCGCCCAACCCCGGCTACTTCACCTACCGCTACGACAGTGCGCTGGACGCCCTGTTCCGCAACTACTTCGCGGGTCTGGGCATCACCACCGAGCAGGACTTCGAGGGCGACGGCCGCTCCGACCACGCCCCGTTCCAGAACGCCGGGATCCGGGTCGGCGGCCTGTTCAGCGGCGCCGACTACACCAAGACCACCGCCCAGGCGGCGAAGTGGGGCGGCACGGCGGGCCAGCCGTTCGACCGCTGCTACCACTCCTCCTGCGACACCAGCGCCAACATCAACGACACGGCGCTGGACCGGATGAGCGACGCCATCGCCCACGCGATCTGGACCCTGGCCGCCGGTGGTACCACCCCGCCCACCGGCACCGTCTTCGAGAACACCGCCGACGTCCAGATCCCCGACAACGGGGCGGCCGTCACCTCCGACGTCGCGGTCACCGGGCGCACCGGCAACGCGCCGGCCGCGCTGCAGGTCGGCGTGGACATCCGGCACACCTACCGCGGCGACCTCGCGCTCGACCTGGTCGCGCCCAACGGCACGGTGTTCCACCTCAAGGACGGCGGCGTCAGCGACTCCGCGGCCAACGTGCAGACCACGTACACCGTGAACGCCTCCGCGGTGCCCGCCAACGGCACCTGGAAGCTCAAGGTCCAGGACAAGGGTCCGCAGGACACCGGCTACATCGACAGCTGGAAGCTCACCTTCTGATCCCGTGGGCCTCTGATCCCGCCCGCCCCGGGGCGCGGCGCCGGTCCGGACCGGTGCCCCACCCCGGGGCGGGCGGTGAGGCGGAGGTCACCCAGCGGTACGGGGTGGGTACGGAAGGGTAGCCGCCCTGGTCAAAAGGTGCAAAACGGGCGATCGGCGCCAGAATGGTACTGGGCCGGGTCCTTCCTCGATCCGGAGGAGCGGATCCGCCGCCCGTCCATGTTCCGAACCGAGGAGGTGGTATCGGTGTCTACCCAAGCGCCGATGGGCATGGAGCACCATCCGGACATCGTCGAACTCCGGGAGCACTACGAGCGGGTCACCCTGACCCCGCGGGCCCAGGCCGTCGAGGCCCTGGCCGTCCTGACCGGCCTGTTCCTGGCGGCCTCGCCGTGGATCGTCGGCTTCACCGCGTTCAGCACCCTCACCGTGACCTGTCTGATCGTCGGCATCGCCTACGGCGTGCTGATGGCGGGCTACGGCTCGGCGTACGAGCGCACCCACGCACGGGCCTGGGCCGCCACCCTGCTCGGCGCGTGGACGATCGTCTCGCCGTGGGTCGTCTCGGGCGAGGTCGACCGGGGCAAGAACATCGTCACCTGCCTGATCGCGGGCGGCGTGATGTGCCTGCTGGGGATCGCCGCCATCTCGATGGCGACCATGACGTCCAACGGGGCGTCGATGCGGCGCGGCCGGGCCGGCCGGGCCGGGGACTGACGGAGCACCGAGGGCCGGAGCCCCGGGGCGCGGAGGGCGAGGCCGCCC